>JBKJVA010000277.1:0-2665 GCA_046589675.1 Usitatibacteraceae bacterium | reverse complement strand
ATTTGAGGGCAAAAATACAAACAAAAACAGCAAGCCAGAGATTACCCACTGCCAGACTCCGGGAAGTGGCCTGAGCAGCCCATCACCGAGCAGATTACGCAACACCTGAAAGTGAATTGTCACGCCTGGCTGATTCGTATCCAGTTTCTGCTCATCGTCCCCCGCGCCTCCACGCTCCCAATCGGACAGCCCGACTGGCAATTTCCAACGGTCCTGTGATCTGGCGACGGTACCAATGAGCACTACCTTTCCCGCAAACTGGTGTTTGAGTTCTCGCATATTGTTCGTGTCCTGCCATTCGAGAACTTGCTGAATCGGAATGTAGCGAATCAGCCCGCCCACAGAGTAATCGATGAGCCCTTCTCCGGACTGGTGCCCGGCTTTTCGCGCAATTTCCGCCGCAAAGACGGGAAAAGTTCCGGTGTTCACGACTCCGGTCTCACTGAAACGGCGCGCCACGCGATCAGGATCTTCGACAATTTTGTCGATCGCAAAAGTTTCGTCCCCCAACACCCGCAGAAACGGCTTGTGGATGGGCGCGATAAAACCGGCGCGATCAACCGTATGCGCGACGATTAGCGGAGCTACCTGCTTGAGTTCGAGCAGCGCAGTAAACAAGGCGCGGTCAAGGCCTGGTTTTATTTTGTCAAACGATTTGGGCGGCAACTGGATATCAACGCCCACTACCGCTGGCTTCACTGCGGCAAGCGCACGCATGGCTTTGCCGAGGTGCTCGTGCCACATCGCCAGCGGCTCTTCGAACACGTCTTCGGACGCCTCATCCATGCCGATCAACACCGGTTCAACTTTAGCCGGACGCGGATAGAACTTGCGCATCATTTCCATCTGGACATCAAACGACAATCGCTCCAGAAGGCTCATAAGCGACTGATTACGGCTGGGAAAACTCCACAGGAACGAAAACACCAGTATCGCAATCGCCATGAGAGCGGCGCTGCGTGTGGCATGTCGCGCCCACAACTTGCCGATTGAAACCATGGCGGCCAACTGAACGTCTCCCTTTGTAGTGAACGTGTCACAACCGGATTTGTCCTCGGCTGCTTTTCGCACTATTCTAGCGTCTACGCACACAACGAGAATGCGGCATGAGCACATTTTTTGGGACGTACGACTATGTCATCGTCGGCGCGGGCACGGCCGGTTGCGTTCTCGCCAATCGACTTTCTGCCGACCCGACCCAGCGTGTGTTGCTGCTCGAGGCCGGTGGCAAGGACGACTGGATCTGGATTCATATTCCAGTGGGTTACTTGTATTGCATTGGCAATTCGCGCACCGACTGGTGTTATCGAACTGAACCCTGCGATGGTCTCAATGGCCGTTCAATTCTGTACGCACGCGGCAAAGTGCTGGGGGGCTGCTCCTCGATCAACGCCATGATCTATATGCGCGGGCAGGCACGCGACTACGATGCGTGGGCGGCAGGTGGCAATTCGGGCTGGTCGTGGAACGATGTTTTGCCGATTTTCAAGCACTCGGAAGATCATTACCTCGGTGCAAGCGAGATTCACGGTGCAGGCGGTGAATGGCGGGTCGAGGAACAGCGGCTTGAATGGGAGATCCTCAATGCGTGGCGGGATGCGGCAACACAATGCGGTATTCCCAAAGTGTTCGACTTCAACGGCGGTGACAATTTCGGCTCGGCACGTTTCCAGGTTAACCAGCGTACCGGCGTGCGATGGAATGCGTCGAAAGGATTTTTGCGGCCCGTGATGTCAAGGCCAAATTTGACGGTGCTTACCAAGGTGCATGCAACAAAAATTCGCTTCAAGCTGATCGATGGTAGACAGCAGGCAATTGGCATCGAATTTATCCGCAACAATGAAACGTATTTTGCCGAGGCTTCGTGCGAAACAATTCTTGCGTCGGGGGCGATTAATTCTCCGCAGTTGCTACAGTTATCGGGTATCGGGCCGGGACCATTGCTAGCGGAACACGCAATCACGCTTGTGCAGGAGTTGGCGGGCGTCGGCGAAAACCTGCAGGACCACCTGCAGTTACGCATGGCATTCAAAGTACAAGGCGTGCGAACACTCAACGAATGGTCGAACAGCATGTTCGGAAAAGCACAGATGGCGCTGCAATACGCGCTCTACCGCTCCGGCCCATTGTCGATGGCACCCTCACAACTGGGTGCGTTTGCAAAATCGGACAGCACGCAGAATTCGGCGAACATCCAGTATCACGTTCAACCCCTGTCGCTCGACAAGTTTGGCGATCCGCCACATCCATTCCCGGCCTTTACCGCCAGCGTCTGCAATTTGCGTCCGGACAGCCGCGGCCATGTCCGCATCAACAACGCTGACCCTTTCAACCACCCGGTCATTCAACCAAACTATCTGTCTACCGAGCATGACCGAAAAGTCGCGGTCGACGCGATGAAACTCACGCGCAAAATTTCTGCCGCTGCGGCGCTGGCTAAATATCTACCGGAAGAATTTATGCCGGGCAACGCAGTTCAAAGCGACGAAGATTTAGCGAAGGCCGCAGGAAACATCGGCACGACGATTTTCCATCCGGTGGGAACCTGCAAAATGGGCCCCGCATCCGATCCAAACGCGGTCGTCGATGCGCGACTTCGAGTGCACGGCGTTGCGCGGCTGCGCGTAGTCGACGCATCGATCATGCCAACGATTACGTCCGGCAA
>JBKJVA010000283.1:0-3280 GCA_046589675.1 Usitatibacteraceae bacterium | reverse complement strand
ATGAACGACTGTCTGCCGTCGACGATATTTTTTTCAATCACTGAGTGCTGCATCACTGGCGGCCAATTTGCTAGACTATTGAAATCCCGCGCCCAAGCGCTTAACGAAGGCGCAGCCTAGTCCGCACCATGTCGAACGCACCCACCCCAGCCGTGCCACCGTATTCTGTCGCGCCGCTAGCCCCACCTGCACCCACGTCAGCAAAGATCACCGAAGAGCCGGTGGTGTGGCTGCATCGCTGGAATCCCGCGCTGATGTCGTTTCGCCTGCGGCGCGACCCCGGCTACGTTTTTGCGCCCGGCCAGTTCGCGCGCATTGGCTTGCTGAAAGACAATGGCGGAATGATCTGGCGCGCTTATTCGATTGTCTCTGCGCCGCATGAATCATTTCTGGAATTTTTCCTGCTGGTGTTGCCCAGCGGGGAGTTTTCCTGTCGTGTCGGGCGCTTCAATATCGGCGACACGATGCTGGTGGAACAGATGCCACAGGGTTTCCTTACAGTTGATCGATTCAAGCAACCCGGTCGCGAACAGGATTTATGGCTGATCGCTACCGGTACGGGTCTGGCACCGTATATTTCGATGTTGCGCGATGATGCCGTGTGGAAACGTTTCGAAAATATCATCGTGGTGCTCTCGGTGCGGGAACGTCACGATCTGGGATACACCGAAGAACTCGAGCAACTCGCTGCCGATCATGCGCGCGAAGGGTTGGCGAAATTTCATTTCGTCAAAACGCTCACGCGCGATACCCTGCACGGTGCCTTGCATGGCCGCATCAATACGCTGGTGGAATCAGGTGCGCTCGAAGCCGCCGCCACCGTCAAACTCAGCGACTCCCGTTCGCGATTCATGCTGTGTGGCAATCCGGCAATGGTTGAAACGATGCGCAAGTGTCTCAAGGGCCGGGGATTTCGCATGAACCGGAAGCTCGAACCCGGCCATATTATTGTCGAGAATTACTGGTAGACAGGTAGGTGCACTGAACGCGCAACATGCAATGACATGCCCGATTAATCGCCTCACGCACCCGCGTAAAAAACGTCCGGAGCCTGCACTTGAAAATCAATCCAATGCCGAATTTCCCATCTGCGCACCGTTTAGTTTCCCATGCATCGCTGACAGTACTTGCATGCTTGCTGGTTGCCTGCGCAACGCCTCCTGCTGTAGAGGTGCCCAAGTTGGTTGTTGCGCCAGTAGCGCAGGTGCCCGAGCCGGTGCGCGCAGTGGGCCCCCCGGTGGCACCTGTGCGCAATGTGAACGAAACATTTTTCGGCCAGGTCGTTGTCGATCCGTATCGCTATCTTGAAGATGTCAACAACGCGGAAGTCATTGCGTACATGAGGGCGCAAGGGGAGTTTGCCCGTAGAACGCTGGATGCGATACCCGGTAGAGCGGCGCTGCAGAACCGAATCAATACCCTTTCCGAGGCGGGCGTTTCGTTATCCAATGTGCAAATTTCCGGCACCGGCACATCGACACGCGTCTTCTACTACAAGCTTTCCCCTGGCGAAAGCATGCGCAAATTGTACGTACGCGACGGATTCAACGGGCCAGAACGTCTGCTGTTCGACGCGCAGACGCTAAATATTGCCGGCCAGCGCTTTGCACTCGATTACTTTAACGCCGCACCCGATGGCAAACATGTGCTGGTCGGCATTGCCGCGGGTGGATCTGAAGAAACCTCTCTGCGCATCGTCGAGGTCAGCGCGGCGCGCGATCTTGGCGTGGTGATTGATCGCATCGGCTTTGCAGAGGAAAGTAGCTGGGCGGCTGATAGCCGGGGTTTTTTCTACAATCGCCTGCCTGCTTTGAAGGCGAATGATAAAAAAAATCGTTATCTTTTCAGCCGCGTTTACCGACACGTACTCGGTCGGAATCTAGAAGGTGATGAGGCACTTTTCGGTCGCGGGGTTAGCAGCACAACAAAGATAGACTTTGCCGATATCGATATTCCTGGTGTGCAGATGACGCCTGATGGACGGTTTTTGCTGGGGACCATTCGTCACGGCGACTTGAACGAAATCAGTCTTTTCATTGCACCCGTATCGGGTCCGGCCTCGATTTATGCGCAGCCGTTGACGTGGCGTAAAGTGGCAGATCCAAAAGACCTGGTTACCAGTTACGCGGTTCACGATGATGCGCTTTATCTGTTGACGGGTAAAAACGCACCGCGAAACAAGGTCGTGCGCACGTCGGTTGCGCGCCCGGATTTCGCCACCGCGACTACCATCGTGCCAGCCGGTGACACGGTGATTCGGCAGCTTGCTGTCGCACAGGATGGGCTTTACATCCGCGAACTGTATGCAGGTGTGGATCGATTGCAGCGGCTCAATTTCAGCAACTCCGTCTTTAGCGGCGGAAAACTCGAATTCGTGCGACTGCCATTTGACCTCGCCATCCGCCAGATCGTGACACATCCCAAGCGCCCGGGCGCGATCTTGCGTCTGGAAGGCTGGACCGAAGCGCCGCGCTACGTGAATATTGAGGAGCGCTCGGCAAATGTCATCGCACTTCCGCTGCATCCTAAATCGGCGATCGACTTTTCGGCCATTGATGAAGTGCGCTTGATGGTTACCGCCAAAGATGGTGTGCAAGTCCCGCTTTCGTTGATTTACAAGAAGGGCACCAGGCTCAACAGCGACAACCCAACACTGTTGCGTGCCTATGGTGCTTACGGCATTTCGCAATCGCCGGCGTTTAATCCGAGCACGCTAGCCTGGCTCGAACGTGGCGGCATTCTTGGCACCTGCCACGTGCGCGGTGGCGGAGAGTTCGGCGATCCATGGCACAAGGATGGGCAAAAACTCACCAAGCCCAATACCTGGCGCGATCTGATTGCCTGTGCGGAATACATGGTGAATCGCAAATTCACCCGCAAAGAAAGGCTTGGCATCCAGGGTGGAAGTGCAGGCGGCATTACGGTCGGTCGCGCACTTACCGAGCGTCCTGATTTGTTCGCGGCGGTGGTGCCCAGCGTGGGGCTCCTTGATGCACTGCGCGCGGAGTTCACGCCGAATGGACCTCCGAACATTCCCGAGTTCGGTAGCGTGAAATCGGCAGATGGATTCAAGGGCCTGTCAATGATGAGCTCGTATCACCACGTCAAGGACGGTACCGCCTATCCGGCGGTATTGCTGATGCACGGCGTAAACGATCCGCGGGTCGAGGTCTGGCAATCGAGCAAGATGGCAGCCCGCTTGCAGGCCGCTTCGGCTGGTGTCAAGCATGCCGAACCGGTGTTGCTGCGTTTGGATTACGATGCCGGTCACGGTGTGGGT
>JBKJVA010000239.1:0-3847 GCA_046589675.1 Usitatibacteraceae bacterium | reverse complement strand
GTCGGGTTCCTCGGCAGGTTCGCCTGTCGCTGCAGCCAAGGAAATCTGCCGTTCGTTTGATTCGGTATCAGTGTGTCTGTCCAAGGGCCTCGGTGCGCCTGTGGGGTCAATTCTGGCGGGCAGCAAGCCGCTGATCAGCAAGGCACGGCGGTTGCGAAAAATGCTCGGTGGCGGCATGCGCCAGGCCGGGGTGATTGCGGCGGCAGGAATCCATGCGCTCGACCATCACATCGACCGCCTCCAGAATGATCACTCCAATGCGATCCTATTGGCAAAAGGTCTTGTGGAAGCATCCAAGGGGCAATTGAAAATCGACACGCCGCAGACCAATATTTTATGGGCCGACGTCCCCGAGCCACTTTTTGCTGCGTTTAATGCGCATCTTAAATCACACGGCGTTGTTGTCTCGGGTGCCTATGGCAAGCAGCGCTGGGTGACCCATCTCGACGTCTCGCGAAACGATGTTGAACGGGCGGTTGATATCACCGCGCTTTTTTTTGCCAAGTCAACCTAACTCCGCTATTGGCAAGGATTCCCAGCCTTTTTTGCTTCGAAAGGCTTGTCGAATGGACTTCTACGTTTTTTTGAAAAACCCCCGGGGAACGCGTCGCCTACAGGGGGAAAGGCGACGCATGCTACCGCCATGGCAATTTTTCAGCCATACTCGCCGTTTTCCCGTAGCAACACTTTGTAACCTTCAAAGCATTAAAGCACCTCACACACTGGTACTTTTCCACTCACCACTCTGGAGCATCCGTCATGAAAAAACTCTGCAATTCGTCCCGCTGATTGCTGCCGTGGCGGCCGCGTCCGCGTTCGCCCAAACGCCTAAGGAAGTCACGCCGCCCGCCGGTCACAAAGCTGCGCTTACCCTCGCTGGTGTCGGCATGCTGGCATACGAATGCAAGGCAGTCGCGGATAAGCCAGGTACGTTCGCCTGGACCTTCGCTGGCCCGGACGCGAAATTGCTCGATGCCAACAAAAAAGAAATGGGCAAATATTACGCCGGCCCTACCTGGGAAGCTAATGACGGCTCCAAAGTGACCGGCAAACAATTAGCCGTATCGCCTGGCGTTGCCGGTGCGATTCCCCTGCAATTGGTCGAGGCTGCACCGTCGACAGGCAAAGGCGCCATGAACGATGTCACCTATATCCAGCGCCTGAAGACAGTTGGCGGTGTTGCACCGGCAACGCCTGCATGCGCGGCGGCAAACGTCGGCTCGAAAACCAGCGTCGGTTATTCAGCCGACTACGTGTTCTTCAAAAAAGGCTAAGTCATCTTGTTGGCGCAAGATTGCCGACTCGATTGAGGGCAGCATTAAAAAACCGGCGCATGCGCCGGTTTTTTTTGTCAGCCAATGAACGCCGGTCAGGCCGGCTCTGGCGGTGCCGTGTAGATAGCATCGCCAAACGCAAGCATCGGGTAGAAAATAAAACTCAATAAAATTAAACCAATTGCAAATCCAATGCCCTTGCCAAACACTTTGGCGAGTCCAACTGCCATCAGAATCATCACTACAAAATTGACAAATGGAATAAGTAAACCGATGATCCACCACCACGGCTTGCCGATAATTTTCAACAGCACAATTACGTTGTAAATCGGGATAATCGCGGCCCAGCCCGGTTGCCCAGCCTTGGTGAAAATCTTCCAGGCACTCGCGATCATCAAAACGATAAACGCAAGTCCGATTAACATGCCAACAATGCCTATCTCACTGCCGTCCCCTGCTTCCATAACGCGCTCCCTTTTTTGATTAAATCAATTTGAGTCTAACTCATTGATTGGGAAATCGCGAAAAGTACATCGATCCGCCGCCGGCATGCCGCTACTTAGTTAAGATCCAAAGCATACGCCTTCAGCTCTTCAAGCTCGACCACATCGAGCGCGCGCTCATGGGTGGCCGCAAGCACAATGCGCGGCGCAACGCCGGCGAGAAATGCATCCTCCCAACGTGAGACGCACACGCACCACTTGTCGCCGGGTTTCAACCCCGGAAATCCGAATTCGGGATGTGCTGCGGAGAGATCATTACCGGTGCGTTTGCTGAACGCGAGGAATTCTTCCGTCACACGCACGCATACGGTGTGCGAACCCTGGTCGCTGTCGTCAGTCCGGCAATGACCATCGCGGTAATAACCCGTCATCGGCGAAGTGCAACAGCTTTCCAGCTCGCCACCGAGGACATTTTTTTGCGTCATATGCAATTCCTCATTAGCCATTTTCGACATGCCACCGAGATGTAGCCAGTTCGTCGCTGGCGCGGGACTCGACCCAGCGCTCACCTTGCGGAGTCGATTCTTTTTTCCAGAAAGGTGCCTGGGTCTTCAAATAATCCATGATAAATGCGCAGGCCTCAAACGCATCACCGCGATGGCCGCTGGCAACAATCACCAGCACGATCTGATCTGTCGGTTGCAATTGGCCAACGCGATGGATCACCGTGGCATCGATCACATCCCAGCGGGCGCTGGCCTGATCGACGATATCGACCAATGCTTTTTGCGTCATCGCCGGATAGTGTTCCAGCGTCAGAGTTGACACGCCGCTACCGTCGTTGATGTCGCGGACTAATCCGACGAAGGACACGATGCCACCGATCTTGGGATTGCCGCCTCTTACCGCATTAACTTCTGCGCCTAGATCGAAGTCCTGAACTTGTACGCGTATGCTTGGCATTGCCTTCACCCCATCTTGCAGATCGCGCCGCCCGTTGCATCGGGCAGCCGTTACGCGGGCGCGGCGCATGCGCCGCAAATTCCCCGCTCCACCCCCTCCCGTGGCCGAGAGAGGGAGAAGGTCATCCTCCGGTCACCGGTGGAAAAATTGCTACCTCATCACCTGCATTCAACGGCGTATGCATTGCCGCCATCTCCTGATTGACCGCGACGCGCCAGCGTTTGTCGGGTCCCAACGCATCCGACCAGGCACCGCCACGTGCACGCAACGACGCTATCAGCGCACTCACGTCAGCCGGTACAGGCAGCGCCATTTTCTCGTTTGCGGTACCGAAAGATTCGCGCAGGGCCGCGAAATACAATACGTTCAACATCATTTCACGACGTGAATTGCCGTCTTGGCCGCATTCCGCAAGCCAAGGGTTTTAATGATGAACTGCGCAACCGCAGTGGCATCGTCGAGAGCAAATTGTGGAAGATCGGTTGCGAGCGTTTCGTCGCTGGCGACTGCAATCACATATCTGTCATCTGGAAACAGCAACGGTTTTTCCGAGAGCTTGCGATGTACTTCAATTTTTGGCATGGCGTGATGTTTCCAGCCTTCCACAATCACCACATCGCAGGGCGCGAAATGCCGGAGTTGTTCTTCAAGTGTCGGTTCTTCAGCGCAGCGTAGCTCGTGCATCAATGCCCACCGCTGGCTTGAACTGACCAGCACCTCGCTGGCGCCCGCCATGCGATGGCGGTGCGAATCCTTTCCCGGTTGATCGAGATCGAATTCGTGATGCGCGTGCTTGATAAGCGATACGCTAAAACCTTCCGCGACGAGACATGGAATTATTTTCTCGATCAGGGTAGTTTTGCCGCTACCCGAATAGCCCGCGATGCCAATAGTCTTCATATCGATAATTTAGCAGAAATGGTAGTTCGGACCACGCGCCTGGGGTGTACGAAGCGCTATTACTTAACTTCTAGCTTCAACGCATTGGCTACAAACGCGAGCAAATCGCCGCGCTCGTCAATGATTTTCGATGTAGGCGTTCCCGCGCCATGCCCAGCCTGGGTTTCAATGCGGGCCAAAATTGGCCCGGTAGCTCCTGCGCGTCCTGGCGTGGTTGCCGCTGCAGCAGCCTGCATTTCGGCCGCGTATTTGAAGCTGTGCGCTGGA
>JBKJVA010000197.1:0-6648 GCA_046589675.1 Usitatibacteraceae bacterium | reverse complement strand
ATATGCGCCTTCTCCCAGCCAATTTTCTCAATCGTATCGCCAAGATAGGCTTGGTGATCGAGATCAATACTCACCACAGCGCTGGCGTCGGCATCGACAATATTGACCGCGTCGAGTCGACCACCCATGCCGACTTCCAGAATTGCCACATCCACCTTTGCGCGCGCAAAAATCCACAGGGCGACGAGTGTGACGTACTCAAAATAGGTCAGCGGCGGTGCAAGCGACAGTGCCGACCGGGCAGCCTCAACAGCCTCGAAGCCGGCAACAAGATCCGCGTCACTCGCAGACTTTCGGTCGAGCCGCACACGCTCGTTGAAATCAACCAGGTGCGGAGAACTATAAAAACCCGTCGTGAAACCGGCAATGCTTAAAATCGATTCAAGCATCGCGCAGGTTGATCCCTTGCCGTTGGTGCCGCCGACGGTAATATTGATGGGCGCTTGCGGTTTGCCCATCGATTCCCAAACAGCACGCACGCGGTCAAGCCCCATCACAATTTCCGCGGCATGCTGATGGGAGATGTAATCGAGCCAGGCGGGGAGGGATTCAGGGAGCGGGGAAGTAGGACGCATTAAGATTGGCAAAGTCTAGCATTGGCGCGGCGTTTGAAGCACTAAAGGCCTGAGATGGTCGTCAAATGGCGATCTACGCCGCCACCTTCACTCGAATCTCCCTGCGAACACCAACTTCCGGATGCCTGAACCGCTGCAGCAATGTCGCCTCCTGTTTCTTCGCCTCAACAAAATGCTGATGCTTGACATGACCATAGCCGCGGATATGTTCTGGTATCGATGCAATATCAACAGCAACATCGTAATTATCTGCTGACAATTTATCGTTCAGTTCGGTAATGGTTCGCTCGTAATCAGCAATCAATTGTCGCTCCATTTTGCGCTCGTCCGAGTATCCAAAAATATCAAACACCGACCCGCGCAAGCCCTTGAATTTGGCGAGCACTGCAAACGCACTCATCATCCACGGACCAAATACTTTCTTGCGGGCCTCACCCGTGACCGGGTCAAGGTCGCTCATGATCGGTGGAGCGAGATGAAAAGTGAATTTGTAATCGCCTTCGAACTGCTCCGCCACGCGTTTTTTAAAATCACTATCGGCGTAAAGGCGTGCAACTTCGTATTCGTCTTTGTACGCCATCAGCTTGAAGTAGTAACGCGCGACCGCAACGGATAGCGCTTTCTTGCCTGGAAATTTTTCAACTTCCAGCTTTTGCACTTTCGCAACCAGTGCAGCATAGCGTTCGGCATACGCTGCGTCCTGATACGCGCCAAGGTACTTCGTTCTGCGTTCGACCATTTCCTCAATCGATTGCGACATGCGCTGGGTTTCCGGCCTGGTTTCCGGCGGGGTCGCCATTTTCTGCACGGAATGCAGATCGACTGCCGCACGTCGGCCCCAATCGAAGGCCTGTTTGTTCTTTTCGACCGCCTGCCCATTTAATTCGATGGCCCGCATGATGGATATGTTCGACAGCGGAATCATGCCCTTCTGCCATGCAAAGCCCATCACAAACGGGTTGGTATAGATCGCGTCGCCCATCAACGCTGTCGTTAACGCTGACGCATCGACAAAATCAACCGCACTGGCAATGCCGTTCAGGCTTGTGTAGTCGCCCATCGCCTCCCGCAGCACGTCCTGCATTTCAGCCACAGGAATATGCAAATCCGGATTCTTGGTAAATTCGCTGGTGGTCGCAACATCGCTGTTGACCACGCCACGCGTCTTGCCGGCTTGCATCTTTGCGATCGCCTCATCTGAGGTGGAGACGATCATGTCGCAACCCAACACTGCATTGGCCTCACCAGCGGCAATGCGCACAGCGTGAATGTCTTCAGCGCGTTGCGCGATGCGCACGTGGGTGTAGACGCTGCCGCCCTTCTGCGCGAGACCGGTCATATCGAGTACCGCGATCCCCAGGCCTTCAAGATGACCCGCCATGCCGAGCAAAGCGCCGATGGTAACCACACCGGTGCCGCCGACGCCGGTCACCAGAATGCCGTAAGGTGACTCAAGCGAAGGCAATGTTGGTTCGGGCAATGCCGCCAGCACTTCCGAGATATGCGGCTTTTTCTTTCTCAGCTGGCCACCTTCGATGGTGACGAAGCTAGGACAAAATCCTTTCACACAGGAGTAGTCCTTGTTGCAGGAGCTTTGATCGATCGCGCGCTTCCTGCCAAATTCGGTTTCCACCGGCGAGATGGAAACGCAATTGGATTTCTTGCCGCAATCACCGCAGCCTTCGCACACCAGTTCATTGATCACGACGCGTTTGGCAGGATCGGGGAATGTTCCGCGCTTGCGACGACGACGCTTTTCCGCTGCGCAGGTTTGGTCGTAAATCATGATCGTCGTGCCTGGAATGTCACGCAATTCGCGTTGCACCGCATCCAGCTCATCGCGGTGATGTACCGTCACGCCGGGCGCGAAATTGGTTGCAGAGGTGTACTTTTCAGGCTCGTCTGTCACGACCACAATTTTGCCGGCACCTTCAGATGCCACCTGATGCGTAATCATCGGTACCGTCAACGGACCATCGACCGGTTGGCCACCCGTCATCGCAACGGCATCGTTGAACAAAATTTTATAGGTGATGTTGACCTTGGCTGCGATCGCGGCGCGAATGGCCAACAAGCCGGAGTGGTAGTACGTGCCATCGCCCAGATTGGCGAAAATATGTTTGGTCTCGGTGAACGGTTGAATACCTATCCACGGCACGCCCTCCCCGCCCATTTGTGTAAATGTCATGGTTTGCTCTGGTCGAATCCAGGTCGCCATGTAGTGGCAGCCGATTCCGGCGAGCGCTTTCGAACCTGTCGGCACCACCGTGCTGGTATTGTGCGGGCAGCCAGCGCAGAAGGTCGGTATCCGTGTGGCTTTCGCACGTGGTCGCTCCAGCGCTGCTTCTTTGTCCTCGATGAATTTCAGACGTGCTTCGACAATTTTGGACGTGTAAAACTTGGCGATACGTTTGGCAATGACTCGGGCAATCATTGCTGGTGTCAGTTCACCCGCCGCCGGTAGCAGCCAGGCTGCGCGCGCCATTTCCCATTCACCGTGCTCGTCGTATTTGCCGATCACACGCGGGCGCACATCGTCGCGCCAGTTGTAGAGTTGTTCCTTCATCTGGTATTCGATGAGCTGGCGTTTTTCTTCGACCACCAGAATTTCGTCCAGCCCCATCGCGAATTCGCGCAGGGCGGTGGGTTCGAGCGGCCAAGGCATACCGACTTTCATCAGGCGAATGCCGATTTCGGCGGCATGGCGTGCGTCGATTCCCAGGTCTTCTAGCGCTTGCAAGGTGTCGAGATAGCTTTTTCCCGAAGCGATAATGCCAAGGCGCGGCTTATCGCAATCGATCGTAACGCGATTTAGTTTGTTAACGCGGCAATACGCGAGCGCGGCATAGATCTTGTCGTGCTGCAGACGTAGTTCCTGTTCGAGTGGCGTATCCGGCCAGCGTAGCGACACACCTTTTTCCGGTAGCGGGAAATCCTCCGGCAGAAGGATTTTTGGATTGGTCGGGTCAATCAAAACCGACGCAGACGCGTCGACCGTATCGGAAATGCATTTGAATGCCACGTAGAGGCCCGAATAACGTGACATTGCAAACCCGTGCAGGCCGAGATCAAGAATTTCCTGCACACCCGTCGGGTAAAGCACAGGGATCATCGCTGCATCAAAAATATGTTCCGACTGGTGCGGGAGCGTAGAGGATTTACAGGCATGGTCATCCCCCGCTACCAGCAGCACCCCACCATATTTCGACGAGCCTGCCGCATTGGCGTGCTTGAACACGTCCCCAGACCGGTCCACGCCGGGCCCCTTGCCGTACCAAATGCCGAATACGCCGTCATATTTAGCGCCTTCAAATAACCCAACCTGCTGCGAACCCCACACCGCCGTGGCGGCGAGTTCTTCATTTACGCCTGGCGTAAAGAAGATGTGATTTTTCTGCAGAAATTTCTCGGCTTTCCACAGCGCCTGATCGTAGCCACCCAATGGCGAACCGCGATAACCTGAAATGAAGCCTGCGGTATTGAGCCCTGCCGCCAGATCGCGCTGACGCTGCATCATCGGCAATCGCACCAGCGCCTGCGTGCCGTTCATAAAGGCGCGGCCCTCGGTAAGGCTGTATTTGTCGTCGAGCGAAACGTTGGGAAAAGCAACATGCTGAGACGGGTCGGACGAAGTTCGGGTATTGTTGGCAACTACAACTGACATTACGACTCCTCAAATTTTGTTTGTGGATTTCACGCTGGCGACACATTGAAAACAATGCGTCCGCATCCTGCGGGGCCTATTGCTTCATCGGATTTTGTCCCCTAAGCAAGGCGGGCGCAAGTATAGCTGCAATACCCTGCTTTTGTTGAAGTAAATGCGCGTAAAAATGTATGGCGCGGGCCAACCCAATACCGATCCCACCAAAATGAATGGGTCTAAGCGAGTGTGGCGTCGCCTATAAGTTTCCGACGCCTCGAACGGTCATGTCCTAAGGACCAAGGTCAGCTCGCTCTAGTTGCAAAAACAATTGCTCAACTCTGGTTCGCGCCCAGGCTGTCCGGCGCAGAAATTTTAAGCTGGACTTGATGCTTGGGTCGTGGGTAAAGCAGCGCACCGGCACAGCCAGGGCCATCGCCTCCCAGCCGAGCGTTTCCGACAATCGTATGACGATTGCTTCAAGTGTAATGCCGTCGAGGGTGGGAACATTCTTTTGCGTAGTCATCGGCTGTCTGTCAGATTACTCAATCGCGGTGAGCCTTTACCTTGTGTGTGACGCCGATACAGGAGTCGTCAAAAATTGCTCGGCACCGATACGTTTGCGTCGCCTACAATGGCGAATATTCATTCTGTGGTTCTGAGTCATGATGGATTCCGTCCGCCTCGCAAAACGTCTTGCCGAAATGGTTTCCTGCTCACGGCGTGAAGCTGAATGTTATATCGAAGGCGGGTGGGTGACGGTTGACGGCGAAGTGGTACAGGAGCCACAGTTTCGGGTCACGCAACAAAAAATTGTATTGCACCCTGACGCAACGATTGCCCCCGCTGAGATGGTGACCATCCTGTTTCACCAAGCTCCCGGCACCGGTGCAGATTCGCCACCACTAATTAACTTTGACAATCGTGTTGCCAACGAGTTGTCCGGAATTCGCCCGCTCAAACGGCATTTCGCCCGGCTGAGCGCAACACTGCCGCTGGACCTTAACGCCAGCGGCCTGCTGGTTTTGACACAAGACTGGCGAGTCGTGCGCAAACTCGTCGATGACGCTGCCACCGTCGAACAGGAATACATTGTCGAGATTGAAGGTGAACTCGGACCACATGGACTTAAGCAACTCAATCACGGCCTCAGCTTCAATGCGCGTGTGTTGCCTCCTGCAAAAGTGAGTTGGCAAAACGAAACGCGTTTAAGATTCGCCCTCAAGGGTGGAAAACCCGGACAAATCGCCCATATGTGCCAGTGTGTCGGTCTCGAGGTACGTTCAATAAAACGCCTCCGTATCGGCAAGATATCGATGGGGAAACTACCACCCGGGCAATGGCGGTATCTGCCCGCAAAGGAAAAGTTTTAAGTTATTTCACCAGCCTTGCAAAGCCAGGACAGGATTAAAGGAACCGCATTTGCTGGATCCTTTGCTACTACGGACAAAGGCTGAAAAAAATTAAACCCTAGCACCCGCGCGGCTTTTCAGGCATTTTACGTCCTTGATCCGCATGGATGCTAGTGTTTGGCATTTTTTGAACTTAGGAGACGTTGGGACGTTCATCTGCCGGACCCTCTTGCTCGCTGGTACTGAGAATTGTCCCGGAAGGTGCCGCCACGTCGGCCTCATCGGCACGGTTAATCCAGAGCTGCAAAAGCGTCAGGCCGACGGCTAACACCGGTGGGCCAATGAACACGCCGATAAAGCCAAAGGCAATGACGCCGCCCAGAACGCCAAAAACAACAACCAGCAGCGGCAAGTTGCTGGCGCGACTGATCAGGTAGGGCTTAACGACATTGTCAATAGCACTGATGACGAAAAGGCCCCACAGCAAAATGAATATAGCCCAGCCGGTTTCACCCTGGAACATCAGCCAAACGGCAGCGCCGCCCCAGATCAAAGGCGGACCAACCGGCACCAGCGACAGGAAAAACGTGCCGACGCCCAGCAACCAGGCGGCCGGGACGCCCGCGATCATAAAACCAATGACGGCAACCACTGCCTGCGCGAGCGCGGTGCCAAAAATTCCGTGCACAACACCGGTCACGGTGTTCTGGATAGTGGCCACCAATTCGGTAGTCAGGCCTCCCGCAAGCTGATCGAGGGCCTTACGAATCAACGACATTAGCAACTCGCCATCGCGGAAGAAAAAGAAGCCGATAAACGCAGCCAGCACCAGTTGCAGCAAACCGCGACCTGCCGCTTTGCCGGTTCCGATCAGAAACGCGCGCGCGGGTTCGACTAGCCCTTTTAACTGCGCGGCCAGACTATCGTCTGAAATTGCGAATTGCTGCCAGTAATGCGCGGCCAATTCACCAATGATCGGCAGACGAGCGACCCATTCCGGCGGCGCTATTGGACCACCGTCAAGCGTAGATTTGATGACATCGGCAAGTGCGTTGACGTTATCGGAGAGGCTTATTGCAAG
>JBKJVA010000241.1:0-3364 GCA_046589675.1 Usitatibacteraceae bacterium | reverse complement strand
TTACGACCCCGCCCTGATCTGGGACGCCAAACCTCAATACAAAAAGGCCCAATTGGCTCCCGGACCTAACAATCCTATCGGCGTGGTGTGGATGGGTCTGACGAAAAAGCATTGGGGCATTCACGGCACGCCACAGCCTTCTCGCGTGGGGCGAATGGAGACGCATGGCTGTATTCACCTCACCAATTGGGATGCGCTGCGACTTTCTGCGTTAGGTGCGGCTGGTTTCATCGTGGATGTGCGGGATTAGGCCTGACCTCACTTGATGCCATGAAACCTCGGCAAGCCTTGAGCAGGGAGAAATTACTTGTAGGGAGCGCGCTCATACTTTGCGGCCTGATAGCCGGCGTGGTCTGGCTTACGCCGCGTGTGGTGGTGCCCTTGCCGCGCTTGCCAGTTGGTGCGTCCAAGGCGATGGCGCCGCAACAAAGTGGTGCCGCAGTCATTGTTCCCGTCGCAATGTCACGCGCATGTGCCGCTGCGTTGCGCCCGGCTGTCGGTCAGAACGCAGGCACCAACGCCAATGATGATGTGCGTTTGTTAGCGGCGCGTCGCATCATCGTGCCGGTTGCTGGCACCGCGAAAGACAAGCTTTACGACTCCTTCGATGACGGACGGGGCACAGCAAAACATCAAGCCATCGACATCCACGCGCCGCGCGGAACCCCGGTTGTCGCCGCCGGCGACGGCTGTGTGGTGAAGCTATTCCGCAGCATACCTGGTGGCCTCACCGTTTATCAGTTCGACCCGGAAGGTGAATTTGCCTATTACTATGCGCATCTGGACCGTTATGCGGATGACCTGAAGGAAGGCACCCAGCTACAGCGCGGTGACGTTTTAGGCTATGTAGGTACCAGTGGAAACGCGCCTGCCAATGCGCCGCATCTACACTTCGCCATCTTCCGCCTGGGGCCGGACAAGCGCTGGTGGAAGGGGGCTGCGGTTAATCCGTACGCCGTATTCACCTATCAGGAACAACCAGCGACGAACCGCGAATAATTTGGTATTAAACACGAGACGATCTTGAGACGCGGTACCACTGCATTAGAATCGCTCTGGAAACGCATGGGCCGTTTATGTTCACAATAAACTGAAAAAGTGCGAGCATGGCGCATTACATCGATTGCGCAAATGTAACTAATCAGGGGACACACATGAATCAGCACGTCAAATTCGTCGCCGTTGCTGCAGCACTTGCAGCCATGTTAACTTTAATCGTCGCGGAGTCTGTTTACGCCCAGGCACCGGTCAAGCTCGCAGGCGGCTATCCGGCAAAACCGATCCGCGTCGTCGTGCCTTTCCCGGCGGGCGGGGCCACCGATATATTGACGCGCATTGTCGTGGAGAAACTCGGCACGCGAATCGGCCAGACGATCCTCGTTGATAACAAGCCGGGGGCGGGGGCCAATATCGGCGCTGAGGCAGTGGCCAGGGCGCTTCCTGATGGCTACACGCTGCTGATGGGCTCGGTGGCATCGCATGCGATTTCAGCCACTTATTACCCTAATCTTGGCTACGATTTTCGCCGCGATCTGTTGCCCATTTCCATGGTGGGGTATGTACCCAACGTGTTGGTCGTCACGACGGGCCTGCCTGTGAAGAGCGTGGCGGAGCTGATCGCTTACGCAAAGGCGAACCCGGGCAAACTCAACTTCGCATCATCCGGGACCGGTGCGTTGATTCATCTCACCGGGGAAATGTTCAAGCAGATGGCGGCAATCGATATCGTGCATGTCCCGTACAAAGGTACGGCATTGTTTCTTCCTGATCTGATCGATGGCAGGGTGTCGATGTCGCTCGATTCGATGCCGCCGCACCTGCCTCACATCAAATCGGGAAAGCTGCGCGCGCTTGCGGTCACCTCGGCCCGGCGCTCCCCGGTGCTGCCGGATCTGCCGACAATTGCCGAAGCAGCGCTACCCGGGTTTGAGTCAGTGGCACCCTACGCCTTTTTCGCGCCTGCAGGCACGCCGGTGGACATTATCGCGCACCTCAATCGCGAAGTGAACGCCGTGCTGCTGATGCCGGAAGTGAGGGATAAGCTGGCCGAACAGGGGATCGAGGTATCGGGCGGAACGCCCGACGCGCTCGCCGGTATCGTTAGAAGCGAAATCGCCAAGTGGGCGAAAGTAATTAAGGACGCCAACATCAAACCGGAATAGCGCATTTGTCGAATCAACTTGCCGCTCTCAATTTCCCACGACAATCTCAAACTCGCCCACCAGTTTGGTGCCACTGTCCGGTGCCGCAGGTTTTAGCGCCATCATCACGCGCTTTCGGTCAGCCTCGTTGCGAATTGAACGCAGCAGAAAATCGCGGTCATTGCCGCTTTCGCCTTCGATGAAAAACTGCGAGGTGAATTCACCGAATTCGCGGGACTTCACTTTGAAATGTACATGGGGGACGCGCCCAGGATAGGCGACCGGCCGGATGGTGCGGAATCGATAACGGCCGTCAGCATCGGTCACGGTTTTGCCGAATCCCTGAAAGTAAGGATCGAGCGGCGCTTTGTTGTCGTCGCCGCGATGATGGTAGCGGCCATGCGCATTGCATTGCCAGATTTCGACCAGCGCGCTTTTCAACGGGCGATTATTCTCATCAACCACGCGACCGGTTACGTCCAGCAGAATGCCCGCCGCCACGCCACTTTTTCCGGCAATGGTGGTGAGGTCGTTGTCCTGATCAAGCAGCAAGTCTTTTGGACCCGGATAGAAGGGCCCCTCGGTCATCCCGGGGGTTTTTAGTGCCGCCCACACGGACGTAGAAACGTACATGCCACTGACACACACCGCAGCCAAAGCGAGTAAATGACGACGTTTTGCGGTTTGGTTCATGTGGCCTCGATGGTCGAGTTCGACAAGTCTTAGTATGCGCCATGCCCAAGGCGCAACGAACCGTGTTATCGCCGACGTCAAGGTAAGTTAGGGACCATTACGATGACGTGCCATTCGATTTATACGATCGAAGTCCACCTGCCATCTACACGATTCCACGCCGCCCGGGCTGCTGGACTTAATTCGGGCCAGGAAGGATCAATTTCAGATTTGGTGCGTAGGTACTCTGCTGCCAAGTCCAGTTCTGCTTCGTCAAATGTGCGACCATCATAACGAACGCGGCCTTCCCAGCCTGCACGAAAACCCGGTGCGTAGTATTCGTAAGGCTTGCCGGGTACGTAGTAGGGTTCGCGAAGGTAGGTTTCTCTCCAGTAGAGTTCTTCAGCAGTTGGATTGACTGCTTCCGCCAGGCCTTTTCCCGACAATCCACCCGCAACGGCCCCGATGGCGGCACCGATTACACTGCCAAGCGGACCGCCTACTGCCATGCCAACTGCGGCGCCGGCGACGCCGCCTGATGCAGCCCCGGC
>JBKJVA010000129.1:0-4267 GCA_046589675.1 Usitatibacteraceae bacterium | reverse complement strand
TGAAAATACGATGGACTGGATTCCAGCCGCAGCCTGCCCTCGAATGATTGAATCGGGGGCTGGAATGACGAACTTTTGAGGTTAATAGAAGTTCCCAACCAACGCGGAACGCCATTTGACGGACTTCCACAGGCATTTTTGTGCCAGACGCCGCGCCCTGCTTAGAGTTTGGTTTTATATTCAGCGCTTGAATGCCAATATCTGTGCCGTCCGCTGCTCACCGTCGTGATAACGGCCTTCCTTTAAAACGCGCAAACCGTCGCGCGCAATTTCAAACTCCAGACCGGTCAGCTCAGCGCACAATAACGCCGAACCCGGATAGCGACTCTCTGCAGTGCCGCCCTCCTCCGCCTTGGTTTCAAGCACGAACGCACCGCCTGGTCGCAGGCAGGTGGCGATATGCGCATACAACGCGCGCCGGACGCCGCTTTCCGGTTGTCCGAAAATCACCGTCACCACATCCCATTTCGCCACGCCGGGATCGAACCCGGTGAGATCAGCGCATTGCGTCTGAATGACAACACCGCGCGTGGCGGCCAGAGCTTCGGCCTTGCGCAACGCGACGGCTGAAAAATCGACAGCCATTACCCGAAAGCCGCGCTGCGCCAGAAACGTGGCATTGCGCCCTTCACCTTCGCATAGACACAACGCCTCACCCATCGGCAGACGATCTGCCACAGAAAGCAAAAAATCATTGGCGTCAGTGCCATACGCGAAGCCGACTTCCGCAAAACGTGCATCCCAATAGGCGGGCTGGTTGCGATTGGGCGCTTCGCCCATCAGTGCGCCACCGGTGCGGTCCCTGCAGACAGATCGACACGCGGCGGAATGGTGAGAAAGGCATGCACCGCGTGCCAGAAACGTTGCCGATTCACACCCAAAAATGCGGTGTGGGCAAGGCCTGCGAGTTTGGTCATTTGCTTGTCAGGGTTCGGCAGCTTCGCGTAAAAGCCCATGATGTCTTCGTCGGTGGCGATGCCATCGTGCTCCGCGCGCACGATCAACACCGGGCAAAGCACCTTCTCGGGATCAACCAGCGGCAACTTGGTCACCATGTCGATATAGGTACCGTTGGGCACGGTGTCGCCATACTTGAGTTCGGCCTCGGCCACCACATCGCCTAGCATCGGCTCAGCGGCACCAGGATGGTCACGGGTAAATACCGATTTATAAAATTTGGCGTCGACCTTGCGCACATTGCTTTTGAGCAACTCAGGTAAGCGCAACGCGCGCTGCTTCAGCGTGGGCGCATCCTTGCCGGTCCAGACGAACGCATCGACGATCAGCTTGTCGACGTTCTCTGGATTAAAGTTGGCGAAGCGCCCGGCACGCAATGCGCCCGACGACTGACCAAAGAACGCTGCCTTCGATTTGCCGGTGACTTTCTTTACAACCACCATCGCTGCGGTGAGATCTTCCACCCCGCTTTGAATATCGGAAATGCTCTTGGTGCGATCCGAGTGTCCGTAACCCTCATGATCCATGGTCCACACGTCGTATCCCAATCGCGCAAAGTGTTCCATGAAAGAGTAATCGGTGCGATTGGGCACTGAAAGATCGAACATGGTTTTGCCCGAGTATGAAGAGCCATGCACCAAAAACAGCAGTGGCTTGTCTTTGATGCCGTCATCGAGTTGCTTGCGGTACACCCACAGCTTTACGCTGCCTTTGTGGGCCCAGTATTCCTCGGCAACGATTTTGCCAGAGGTAATTGCCGTCGCATTCGCGCATTGCATCAGGGCGAACCCAAACAACAGCGCGATCATCGAAAACCAGCCGCTGCGGTGGGTGTTCATTACAATACTCATGTCGTTCTCCGGTACTTTTATCAGCCGCAATTGCCGCGGGACTTTAAACGCATCCATTCACAAAATCAGAAGCGAGCTTAAGCCAAGCGACGCCACGCTGCTGGCTGTTCCACCAGCGAGAACCTTGATACTGTGTGCGGCGACACGATGATAAGCTCCGCCATCAACAAACATCAGCGTACATGACTCTTTATCTTTTTGTTTCACTGGCGATGCTCAACCAGATCGCCCTCAAGGGCAGCCGCATGTTGCTCTCGCTGTACGCAATCGACCTCGGCGCCGGACCGTTTGCGATTGGTGTATTGATCGCAATGTTCGCAGTGTTTCCGCTAATGTTGGCGTTGCCAGCCGGCAAGCTGGCGGATCGCATCGGTGCCAAGTGGCCGCTCATCGTCGGCTCCGCAGGCCTTGCCGTCGGGCTTGCCGTCCCCGCACTATTTCCAGGGTTACCGGCACTATATTTTTCGCCGGCGCTGATCGGAATATTCTGGATTTTCTTTCATGTCTCGGCGCATCAGTTGGTCGGCTCGCTGGGTGAAGGAATCGAGCGGGTACGAAACTTCGGTACGTTCAGTCTCGGCGCGGCCGTTGCCGGTGTCATCGGCCCGTTGCTGGTCGGCTTTATTCTCGACCGCATTGGGCCCCGGCTGACCTACGCCACGCTGGCGGTGATTGCTGCGTTGCCCGCGATCGTGTTACTGCTGTTCCCACGCATGGTGCCGATCCATCGCCGCTTTGAGGAACATCACGCAGCGAACCGTTCAGTGCGCGATCTGCTCGCAAATCCCGATATGCGCCGCAACCTGCTGATCAGCGGCCTGGTGCTTACCGGCCTTGATCTCTACGGCTTTTTTCTACCCATCCTGGGTCGCTCGATTGGTCTCTCGTCCACCGCGATCGGCATCATTGTCAGCATGCCCGCCCTGGCTGCCTTCACAGTACGCCTGTGGATGCCGCGACTCGTCAAACGCTTTACCGAGGAAGGCGTGCTGACCGGATCGCTCGCCTTGGCCGCTCTCAGCTATTTTGCGTTTCCGATGTTCCACGAACCGATCATCCTGGCAATACTCGCTTTTATGATGGGCTTGGGTCTGGGATGCGGCCAACCGTTGACAATCACGCTGTCGTACAATTATTCGCCACCCGGCCGTGCCGGAGAGGCGCTTGGGTTGCGGTTGACGGTGAACAAATTCACCCAGATCGTGGTGCCGCTTTTATTTGGCTCGCTCGGTGCAGGATTTGGTCTGTACCCGGTCTTCTGGTCGTGCGCGGCAATGTTGGCGAGCGGCAGCGTGTACAACGCGCGACGGGCGAAAAGAAAATCGGCGTCGTCCACTGAGTAGTTGTGCAACATTGCCTTCACCTCGTCTCACCCCAGGAGCGGATCCGATGACTATTACACCTATTACACCTATTACACCTATTACACTAAAGTTAATTTGTTTCGTTACTTTTTTCGTTTTGCAATCTTTCGACGTGTCGGCGCAACCAACCGTGATCGTCGTCCGTCACGGCGAGAAGCTCGACAGCACCACGGACACGATGTTGTCGCCGCTAGGGGAAGCACGCGCAGCGCGACTCGCAAATATGCTGGCAATGTCAAATGTCCGTGCAATCTATACGACACAATATAAACGCACCATATTGCTGGCAGCCCCCACCGCCCAGCGCTTGGGCTTGAAACCAGTATCCATTCCTGCAAAGGAAACACCGCTGTTGCTTGATAAGATTCGCGCCCATGCCAAAGATGAGTTGGTGCTTGTCGTCGGGCACAGCAATACGGTGCCGGAAATCCTCAAAGGTCTGGGTCACGCCACGGTTGTGACGGTAAGGGAAGATGATTTCGACAACCTGTTTGTTGTTGCCATGCAGTCCGGTGGCGTGCCAACGGTCGTGCATCTGAAATATTGAGTGCAGATCGCATTCGTGAATGAATGGGTAAGCCATTTGTGTGCTTCGACAAGCTCTCAAGAAACATTTTTTTTCATCTTTGTATTCAATATGTTGTCAATGTCATGGAATCGAAAATCAACGTTGAATCTTATGGCAAACGGCCCGTAATCCGTAGCCTGGAAGCAGCGAAGCGTATTCCGGGTCGTTGGCTGAATGACGACTACCGACCTCGATTACGCTGCGCTTCATCGCGGCTACACGTCTACCATTGCAAGCCGGAGCCCCTGTTTCTCAATTCCGCTTTTCAACCTACGGGTGAATAACTTGCTCAGCACGAACGGCGGTAAATAGAAGTTGCCTGTTTGTTCCACACGCAACCTGTGAAAGGATCAGTCCTGAATCCACGGCAGGCCCGCTTTGCGCCAGCCGCCAATGTTGCCTCGTTGACGGTGCTGATCAAGGTCACCTTCGAAGCCTTCAAGGATATTAAACGCCAGTTTGAATCCTGCTGCCGCCGCCACTTTAGCCGTTGCATGCGAGCGGATACCGCTGCGACAGAGAAACAG
>JBKJVA010000092.1:0-4450 GCA_046589675.1 Usitatibacteraceae bacterium | reverse complement strand
CAGCCGGTGCAGGTCGATAACCGCGCTGGTGCAGGGGGCACCATTGGTACGGCGGCTGCGGCCAAGTCGCCCGCTGATGGCTACACCATCGTGCTGGTCTCGCCGCCGTTTGTGATGGCACCCTCGCTATACGCCAAGCTGCCGTATGACACCGCCAAGGATTTGATACCGGTTACCGTGGTCGGTGCGACACCGAATGTGCTGGTGGTACATCCCTCGGTGCCGGTGAAAAGTGTTGCCGAGCTGATCGCTTACGCCCGTGCCAAGCCGACCGCGTTGAGTGCCGCCACTCTTGGCAGCGCCACCACGCAGCATCTCGCTGCCGCAATGTTCAACAGCATGGCCAAGACCGACGTGCTGCTGGTCCCATACAAAGGTAGTGCGCCGGGCATGAACGACTTGCTCGCGGGCCAGGTACAAATGATGTTCAACGCCATGCCGTCTACCTTGGGCAATATCAAAGGCGGGCAATTGCGCGCCTTGGGTGTCACCAGTCTGACGCGTTCGCCGCTGGCACCCGAGGTGCCGACGGTTGCTGAAACGCTGCCGGGTTTTGAGGTCTCCACCTGGTATGGTGTGCTCGCGCCAGCCGGTACGCCTGACGCTATTATTCAGAGGCTTAATAGCGAAATTATCAAGGCGGCACGGCTACCCGATATGCGTAAAAAACTGGAAGAACAGGGTGTTGAACTGCTGCTATCCACCCCACAAGCGTTCGGTGAGCTGTTGAAGTCCGAAACCATCAAATGGGCCGAAGTGATTCGTGTCACCGGCGTGAAGGCTGACTAAGCAAGAGCGCACGATTATGTAAATTATTTAAAGCGAAATTGATCAGCAGTCCAAACAATGATCGCGCATAAAAATGCGCCGCAAGGAGAGAGTGATGGACAAGAGCACGGACAATAACGTTGCCAAGCCGGTTGCCGATGAATCCGCTGCCGGGGCGCCCGACAAGGCGGGCCTTGATCGGCGCGGCTTTCTGAAATCTGCCGCAGCCGCGGCCGGCGCCGGCGCAGTTTCAGTGGCGGCTCATGCCGCCGCCGCCGATAAGCCCGCCGAGAGTAAGGCGACCAAAGGTGCCGCCGCCGCACATGGCAAAACAAAATTGCCACCCGGCCAGCGCACCATTCCTCGCCCGGGCTCCGATTTCATGGTCGATGTGATCAAGACCCTTAACCTCGATTATGTCGCCAGTAATCCCGGCTCCAGTTTTCGCAGCCTGCATGAGTCGACGGTCAATTACGGCAATAACAAAATGCCCGAATTCATTACCTGCCTGCACGAAGAGTCATCGATTGCGATGGCCCATGGTTATGCCAAAGCTGCTGGCAAGCCGATGGCCGTTTATGCGCACGGCACCGTCGGTCTGCAGCACGGCGCGATGGCCATTTACAACGCCTGGTGTGACCGCGTGCCGATTGTAATGTTCGCAGGTAATGGTATCGACGCGGATAAACGTCGCCCCGGCACCGAATGGTCACACTCGGTGCAGGACGCCGGTGCATTGGTGCGAGATTTCGTCAAGTGGGACGACATGCCCGGCTCACTGCAACACTTTGCAGAGTCTACCGTGCGCGCTTATAAGCTCGCGACCACTGCACCGATGGAGCCAACCTTGATCGTTGCCGACATCGATTTGCAGGAAGACCACATCGAAGATGAAGGTGCGTTGCGTATTCCCAGGTTGGTGCCCACCATTCCCGCGCAAGGCGATGCCGGTGCCCTGGCCGAAGCCGCTAAATTGCTGGTGAACGCGAAGTCGGCGGTGATTCTGGCTGATCGTGCCGTACGTACGCAGGAGGGCGTCAAGCGGTTGGTCGCACTGGCCGAAGCGTTAAACGTGCCGGTGGTCGATCTCGGCGGGCGCATGAATTTCCCGAGCCGTCATTATTTGTGCCACAGCGATGCGCGCCGCGCCCTGGTCCGCGAGGCCGACGTCGTGCTGATGCTCGAGGTCTACGATCCGTGGGGTCAATTCAATACCATGTCCGACCCGCATAAGGAATACCGACGCATTTCCAAGGCGGATGTGAAGATCATCAGCATTTCGATGAGCGATGTCTACATCCGTTCCAACTACCAGGATTTCCAGCGTTTCATGCCGGTGGACTTGCCGATCGTTGGTGACGTCGAAGCAACGTTGCCACTCTTGACCGAAGCGGTGAAACGCGCCATCACACCGGATCGCAAGTTGGCAATCGAGGCACGAGGGCCTACGCTGCGCGAGGCGCAACTCAAATTGATTGAGAAGGCAAAGGAAGACGCCGCCATCGGCTGGGACTTGAGCCCCATCACCACGGCACGCATGGCGATGGAAACCTGGAACGCGATTAAAGACAAACCCTGGTCGCTGGCTGTCAGTGATCGCATTTCCTGGGCGCGGCGTTTGTGGCCAACCACCGAACATTATCAAATGCTGGGCGGCTCAGGCGGGCAGGGCGTCGGCTATGGCGCCCCCGCCGCGGTGGGCGCTGCTCTGGCCAATCGGGATCGCGGCCGCTTTACTGTCACTTTCCAGCCCGATGGCGATTTGATGTACGCACCGGGCGTGCTGTGGACCGCCGCGCATCACAAGATCCCGCTGCTGATGGTGATGCACAACAACCGTGCCTATCATCAGGAAGTGATGCATTTGCAACGTATGGCAGCGCTGCATGATCGGCGTCCGGATCAAGCCGATATCGGTAACGTTATCAACAATCCAAATATCGATTACGGAAAACTGGCACAAGCCCACGGCGTCTGGGGTGAAGGGCCGATTACCGACCCGGCAAAATTAGGTGCCGCGTTAAAGCGTGCGGTAGCGGTGGTGAAGAGCGGCGCACCGGCGTTGCTGGATGTGGTTTGTCAGGCGCGGTAGTAAAACGTATTTGATAGCGCTGACTTTTTTGATCTGACGAATTTTGTTCAGGCAGCGCTGCATCCTGGGTGCCAGCGTCGTTGAAAATAATGTCTACGGCTTTCCACCCCACGGCATGACGGGTACGGTGGAAATGCTATTTGCCGGGGCACCGTCTATCAGCTTACGGCTAATGGCCAGATAGACCAGAGTTCGGTTCGCTTCGTCCCACAGCCGCACTATGCGGGTTTCCTTGAAGAGGATGGACGTGTCCTCGGTGAAGACAATCTCATCCTTGGGCAATTTGGCCGGCAGGTTGATCGCGCCGGTCTGGCGGCATGCCAGCGCAAACTGCGATGGATCCTGCGCCAAGCCGAGTGTGCCCGTAACGCCGCCGGTCTTGGCCTGGCTGACGTGGCAGGTGACCCCGGCAACCTTGGGATCTTTGAATGCCTCAACGCAGACTTTGTGATTCGCGCCGAGCAGTTTCCACGCCGTCGTGACGCAGCCGATCGACTCGGCATTAGCGGATGAGGCGGTCGCTAGTAGCACGCTGATGGCGAGGAGGCGGGAGGGCAGGGTTATGACGGACTTCATAGATCTGATCATGAGTTTCTCCAAAAGGAGCAGGCGAGACGTGCCACGCTTTTTAAAATTTACGTTTCTGTGAATAACGTCGCCATGGTTCGCGTGGCGCTTACTTCTGTTACTGCACAATGCGCCCTCCAAAGTCCAGCGCTGGTGCGCCTGGTGGCAAACAATTTATCCGCAAGCCGCGCCCCGCCTGGTGTTTCGATCATTGGCATGACTCTGTATCGCCTACATATTGGCAAGCAGCGGAATGTCCTTGACCTTTGGCCCAGCCTTGATCGTCGATAGCCATGCATGAATGTCGGCCATATCGCTATCGCTTAAAAATTTCTCTCCGTAACGCGGCATGTCCTGGCGTGGATTGCGCATTTGCGTTTTAAAAGCCTCCAGTGGCCACACATTGGGCGCGATCCTTGGGCCGCTGGTGCGCTCACCACCATTGCCCGCCGTGCCGTGGCAGGCAACGCACATATTTTTTTCATACAGCATCTTGCCGCGCTCGACCGACGCGGCATTACTGCTCTGTGCCGATACCGCTAACGGTGTCGCCATGCCCAGAAACAGTACCAATAATTTTGCACGCATCATTTCGTTCTCCGTTGTGGTGTCGAAAAATTTTACTGATAAAACAATTGCTTTTCCATTTACTTGCCAGCACGCTTGATGACGATTTCGTCAAATAGCGCGGTTGATTTTGCCGATTCGTCGAGTAGCGCCGACGCGTTGAGCACTTTCACGCGCAACTTGCTCAGCGGTGATTCGAGATTTCGGTTGGTAGGTGCATAGCCAAGCTTGGCTATCTGCCGGTTGCCCTCTTCACTCAGCAGATAATCATAAAACAGTAGCGCCGCATGGGGATGCGGGGCTTTTTTCATTACTGCCATGCCGTCCGAAATCGCCACTGCCGGCTCGATGGCAAACCAGTCGATGGGGGCACCTTTCTTTTTCAGTTGCTCAGGGCTGTATTGGTAGACGGTGAGCGCCAACGGTACCTCGCCTGACGCGACCAGCGTCGTTAGC
>JBKJVA010000010.1:0-2642 GCA_046589675.1 Usitatibacteraceae bacterium | reverse complement strand
GCGCTTAAATCCGCTTTGCGGGAAGATCCGGATATTATCCTGGTGGGCGAAATGCGCGATCTGGAAACCATTCGCCTCGCCATGACGGCGGCGGAAACTGGCCACCTGGTGTTCGGCACATTGCATACCAGTTCTGCGGCAAAAACGGTTGATCGGATTATCGACGTGTTTCCGGCAGCCGAGAAGGAAATGATTCGTGCGATGTTGTCTGAATCCCTGCGCGCGGTAATTTCGCAAACACTTTGCAAAACCAAGGATGGATCGGGCCGCGCCGCGGCGCACGAAATCATGATCGGTACGCCAGCAATTCGAAACCTGATTCGCGAAGCGAAAGTGGCGCAAATGTATTCGGCAATTCAGACCGGTGCCGGCATCGGTATGCAGACGATGGACCAAAATCTTGCTGACCTGGTCAAGCGCAATGTCATCAGCATCGCGGAAGCGCGAAACAAGGCCGCCAACAAGGACAACTTTAATTAGGCAAACGTGCTTGCCGGATGCCTTCGCACGCAGTGATTGCGCGCTTCACGATGGCGTTGATCATGTACTGGCTATCGGTCATTTCAATTTTTGAGGTAAGGTGAAATATGGAACGAGAAGAGGCCCTCAAGTTTGTCCATCAGCTTCTGCGAGCAATGCTCGCGAAGAACGCGTCCGATCTATTCATCACGGCGGGTTTCCCGGCGGCAATGAAAATCGACGGCAAAATGACACCGGTGACACCACAAAGTCTCTCACCAATTCATACCGGTGAAATTGCCCGATCGGTGATGACCGATAAGCAGGCGGCGGAATTTGAAGCCACCAAGGAATGTAATTTCGCCATTGCGCCAGCGGGGATCGGTCGCTACCGCGTCAATGCATTCATGCAGCAAGGCCGCGTCGGCATGGTGATGCGCACAATCACGACCACCATTCCGAAAATGGAAGACTTGAACTTGCCATCGGTACTAAAAGACGTGGTAATGACCAAGCGGGGGCTGGTGATTCTGGTAGGCGGCACCGGTTCCGGCAAATCCACTACGCTCGCAGCGATGATAGGCTATCGCAATGAGAACAGTTATGGACACATCATCACCATTGAAGACCCGGTTGAATATGTGCATGAACACAAGAACTGCGTTGTCACGCAACGCGAAATTGGGGTCGATACCGATAACTGGTTTGCCGCACTGAAAAACACCTTGCGTCAGGCACCGGATGTAATTTTGATCGGCGAGATTCGTGATCGGGAAACCATGGATTATGCGATTGCGTTTGCGGAAACCGGGCACCTCTGCATGTCCACGCTGCACGCCAACTCGACCAATCAGGCGCTGGATCGCATCATCAACTTTTTCCCTGAAGAGCGGCGTCATCAATTACTGATGGATTTGTCGCTGAATCTGAAATCGTTCGTCTCGCAACGGCTGATTCCCAAGAAGGAAGGCAAGGGCCGGATTGCTGCAATCGAAATATTGCTCAACTCGCCTCTCATCCAGGATTTGATTTTCAAAGGCGAGGTGCACGAAATCAAAGAGGTGATGAAACGCTCACGCGAGATCGGCATGCAGACTTTCGATCAAGCCCTGTTCGATCTCTACGAAGGCGACTTCATTTCCTACGAAGACGCCTTACGCAATGCCGATTCACTCAACGATCTACGGCTCAAGATCAAATTGGAGGGCAAAAACTCCAAAGAGAAAGATTTGGCAGCCGGTCTTGAACACCTGGAGATCGTCAAATAGTTGCCCAGGCCGCGAATGCTGCGTTAACTTATTTGGGCGAAGGCGAGTAGCAACGAAGCGGCGCTGCCCATCACTAAAAAAACCAGTGCCACTGCCAGTACTGCGCCTTGCTTTTCAGTGGTGTTGATTATGCGTTTCATGATTTGCTCCTTTAACGGTGGTGAACGCATAACCAGTATCGGAGCCAACGCCGGTACTTTCTTGTAGAAACCTGCTGTGTTGTTGAATAAACCGGCTATTCAATTGAATAATCGTGCTGTTCCCGGATGAAGACGCGGTCATGAACAGCGCTGAAGAGAAAATTCACATTTATGCGTGGCCAGAGAGATTTCTCTATCTTGGCCCTGGCACCATGACCTCTCCACACCGCAATCACGCCGCGACCTGGCTGGTTGCACGCGAGGGGAAATTGCGCGTGACACTGAGGACAGGCGTTATGCTCGAAAATCAGGTGGTCTACCTTCCATCGGAAGTCGAGTACGCGACCGATCTGGCGTCATCGAGTATCGCCGCGCTTTACTGGGAACCAGAGAGCAAAAGCTTTCACCGTGCGCTCGAACATTTTGAAAATGTCCCGCGTGCCTTCGCATGTATCGAGGCCAATCAAGCTGAGCTGCTCAAACTCTATGAATTCGACACCACGCTCGATGATGCAGATGAGTTGCTGGCTCGCATTTTCGGATTTGCGCGACTCCAAGGCAACCAACCCGACTATGTGGACGCTCGTATCAATACCGCATTGACGTTGTTGCGCGCTTCCCCACAAGGCTACGATGGTATCGAGGCGCTTTCGGACCGGGTGCACTTATCGCCATCGCGGTTTGCACACCTTTTCAAAAAAGTGGTCGGTGTGCCGGTACGCCGCTATGTGCTTTGGCTGAAAATGCGGCGCGCGCTTGACCTGGCGATTGCCGG
>JBKJVA010000107.1:0-6175 GCA_046589675.1 Usitatibacteraceae bacterium | reverse complement strand
TGGCGCAACAACATTTACGCAATATTCTGGCCTACCTGGACGTGCCGACACTGGGCCAGCCTGAGGCATTCCTGCATGCCAAAGAAGGATTTTTCGACGATGCCGGCAACATTGGTGAAGCGGGCAAGAAATTCCTGCAGGGATGGATGGATCAATACGTAGTCTGGGTCAAGGAGCATGCTCCAGCCTAGAAACGGCCGTTGATCACTCAGCAGAATAAGTAGCATGCAGACTGAAGCGCTACACTAGCAGCCTGTCGGACTTAAGGAATCGAAGCGAAAAATGAGCTGGGCGAGGGCAGATTTTGACGGTTTTCAAGCCAATGGTTGCTCCATTGGCGCAGGGAAACGGCGAAATCTGCACCGCTCAGGTCATTTTGCAGCCGATTTCCCTTAAGTCCGACAGGCTGCTAGTCGCCAAGTCCCTGACAGGCCGTTGTGGCGACTGCCGCAGCGCCAACACCGCATGCCCAGTTGTCAACCTATTTTTTGCATCGATCACAGCAATCCTGACCTCAATGAAATACAAAGACTATTACGCGATCCTGGGTGTCGAACGTGCTGCCAGCGAAGACGATATCAAAAAAGCCTATCGCAAGCTCGCGCGCAAATATCATCCTGATGTTTCCAAGGATCCGGCGGGCGAGGAGAAATTCAAGGATGTGGCAGAGGCCTACCAAACGCTGAAGGACACCGACAAGCGGGCAGCTTACGATCGCCTGGGGCAACACCGGGCTGGTGAGGATTTTGAGCCGTCGCGTGACTGGGGGAAAGAATTCAATACGCAGTTCAATGATGGTCAGTCGTCATTTGAGGGCGTCGATCTGTCGGACTTGTTCGCCAGTTTTGCGCGTGGCCGTAACGCTGGGGGTAACCAAGCGCATTTTCAGATTCCTGGCGAGGACTTTGATGTTGCAGCCGTGATCAATCTGGAAGATGCTTACCGGGGTACGCAGGTCAATCTCAGTTTGAGTGTGCCGGTCTACGATCAGCAGGGCCGGATGCGACGCGAAGCGCGCAGCGTCCAGGCGCGCATTCCCAAAGGCGCCACCGAGGGCCAAAGGCTGCGCCTTCGCGGCCAGGGTGGCAAAGGACATAACGGCGGACGCGATGGAGACTTGTATCTCAACATCAAGTTGCATCCGCATCCGTTATACCGCGTCGATGGCTTCGACCTCTATATTGATTTACCGCTGACCCCATGGGAGGCAGCGCTTGGTGCCACTATCGAAGTGCCGACTCTGGCAGGCGCGGTGAATCTCGCCGTGGCACCCGCGATCAGCAACGGCCAACAATTACGGCTGGCCAGGCGCGGACTGCCTAAACCGGCGGGCGCTGCGGGCAAGGACGCCGAAGCAGGCGACCTTTTCGCAATTGTGAAAATAGTCATGCCACCTGAAATTGATGATCGCGAGAAAAACTTGTTCAAGCAACTGGCCAAGGGCTCAACCTTTAATCCGCGCGGCCATTTCACCAAGGAGCCCGCAAATGCAGGCTGAAACTTACAGCGCATACTGGTTGGATTGCTCACAAAGCGTGTCGATCCACGATCTGGTCGATTTGTCGGGTCTGACAGAAAGCGAAGTCATCGCACTCGTCGACGCCGGCGCGTTGATGCCGGTGAATCTCGACGCACCACCGTGGACCTTCAGCGCTGAATGCGTGGTGACGGTTCGCAAAGCCTGCCGCCTGCGAGATGAACTGGAGCTTGACTCACACGCCGTGGCGCTCACACTCACCTTGCTTGAGCAGATTCGTGCGCTCGAAGCGGAGCTGGCACAGTTGCGTGCGCGGCAGCCTGGGTTCGGGCACTTTTGACTTACCGTTTCTTACTTCCTGACACTATATCTGGCGCGGCTCCCAGGCAGAAAATAGCCTGAAAGGCGCGCCCGCTATAGAGTTTAATTGAATTTTTGCGAAAGGCGCGTTGTTTGTGGCTATTGTTATTTACTCAACGCTGGCGCATCCGCGCGACGCGCAGACGCACCTACGCAGAAGCCGAATCCTTCCTGCTGCTTGAACTGCAAACGCGCAAGTCGAACGCGATGTTAATCGAGAGAGAAATGAAAGCACCCAGACACATGGCAGCCAAAACATCGGATGGCCAATGGGCGCCGATGACAAGGCGAGAGACGGCGACCGCGCATGTCCAGACCAGGGCAAGCGACATCGCCAGATTGCCGTGTCGAGGCCAGATTCGCGCCAGACACAGTGCCGCGGCGGTCGAAAAGGCGGCGGTACTGAGCGTGTGCCCACTTGGAAAGCTGGATCCCCAGTACCACTGCGCTTCCCACAAGGCGGGGCGGGAGCGGTCGACGATCATTTTCAACGCGTAGACGACCAGCGGTGCGGTGATCATGGAGGCAGCCATGAGCCCTGCTTCGAAGCGACGCCTGGCAATGAATAACACAGTGGTCGAGATTAGTGCGGCGGGAAGCAGGAAAGCCGCCGAACCGCTCAATGTGACCACTGTAAAAAAACCTGTGAGCGCTGCTGGCACGTGCTCGCGGACCAACCACAAAATCATCTCGTCCACCGGCCCGGATTCTTTCGCAATGACATCTTCGATGACTTTGACGCCGCTGACGGCGAGCGTCAACATTCCCAGCACCGCCAATCGACGTTGCGTCAGACGCACAGCCCAATCGTGACGGGTGCGATGCGCATAGACATTAAGCGCTGCATACGCGCACGCGATGATAAGACTTAGTTTGGCGATGTCTGCCACCAGCTCGATTAGCATGTGTTGGCGCGCGTATGTACTTGCGTAGATTGCATGAAAGGTAGATCGCGTGGCTATTCGCCGTCGCACGTTTGTCGCCTGGCGCGGGCTCGTGTGTTAACACGAGGATATATACATTCAGACCGGCACGCATGCGCCGTAGCAGCGCGAATACCTTACTTGGTGAGTGAGAGATATCTTGAAAAAATACTCACGGCTTTGGAATTTTAATGCGGCTAATCATCAGCGAGCCTGATACGGCAAACAGCAACACCAACGGATGAAGCTGAAGCCCCGCAATTGTGACCGTGCCGAACCAGAGGTTTTCCCGCAATGCATCAAGCGAGGCCGCCACCGCCAGCATCAGAACAAGCACAACCGACGTTGGTATCGGCGTTCCTTCGAAGTACTTCACTTTGTCACCACCATCGGAGAGCGCTTCTGCCGTAATATTGTAGCGCGCCAGACGCGAGACACCGCAAGCAACAAAGTACGCCAGCACAATTCGATCATAGAAGCCCTGCATGCCGCAGCCGTACGCAATCATCGCGGGGGCTACGCCGAACGAGATGACATCGGCGAGTGAATCCAGCTCTCGACCCATCGCCGATGTTTTCTGGCGCCACCGTGCGACACGACCGTCGATGACATCCAACACCAGGGCGACGAACACCAGACTGCATGCAAAGTAGATATGTCTGACACTGCCTGTTTCAATATATGTCATGCTGGAAAACAAGGCCCCCATTCCACAGACGGCATTGCCAAGTGTGAACCAGTCGGCAAGATGAAACTCTCGAATCATGGAAAACGGTTTGTGTGGTCTAGACCGTGAACCGGCAGCTTTCACCGCGGGCGATTCGGGGTTTGGAACGCGCGTCATTTCAGGCTTTCATGCGAATTTCATTGGCATGTTGCGGATAAGGCGCGACATGCGCTTCATCAATGGGCAGGCCCGAAAGTTTACTTGCGAAGCCGTGATTGATGTCGCGATGATGTGCTTCATCCGCGCGGACAAGGAGGACAACATCGCGCAACGTCGCGTCGGCAGGGAGCCGCCAGTAATGTTTGGCAATGTAGGGGGCTGCAACGTTGGGCGAACGACCTTCGTCGATTTCCTGAAGGTATAGCGTGTAGCTAATCACTGCCTCTTCCTCGAAATAGCCAACGACGCGGTGCGCCGTTCTTGATGATACTAGATAGAGAATGAAAAAGCCGACGTAAAAAATCCATTGCGCGAGCATGACAACGAGCCGCTCGAAAACAGTAGGCTGGGCGATCTCGACGAAAGTCATCAGATGCATGCGCTCGTTTTCTGCCTCTTCCATCAGAGTGCGAATCCAGCCTTCATCGTCAACCATACGGCGCAGGCTGGTCAGATGCTGAATGGTAGCGCCAACCATGCCGGGGACTGCGGCGACTGTTTCGAGGACGATGGCGCGGTGGCCGTAGCGTTTGGCAAAGAAAGTGTCCGCAGCAAACCTGAGCACCTTGGTAAAGCCCAATGCCAACCGATCGGAAAAATCGATGGGGACGTGATGTACAAGTAGTTCGCCACCACCCTCGCCTGGTGGGGCGAGGATGGTGGCGCTTTTGTCGGCCAAGCTAATCAGCCTTGAATATTACTGAACGCGGCGCTCGATTACGATTTGCTCGACTTCTACGCGACGATTGGGTTCCAGGCACTTGATCAACGCGGCGCGATTTTTGTTCGTGCAAACCACCACGGGCATGCTCTCGCCCCTGGCCACGGTCGTCAACTGACCCGACGAGACACCTTTGCTAACCAAATAGTTCTTGACTGCATCGGCACGGCGCTGCGACAGCTTCATGTTATAGGCTTCGCTACCCAGGCGGTCGGTGTGGCCGGAGATGGTGATATTGGTCGTCTGCGTACTACGGCTCAGCGTGGCTGCGATTTCATCGAGCTTTGGCTGCGGCATGCGCAAGTCAGCACGGTCGAATTCGAACAGCTCGGTCGCAGCAAGCGTCACGCGTTCAAAGCGCGGCGGCGGTGCTGGTATCGGCGCGGGCGTAACCGGGGTTGGCGGTGTAACAATCACGGTCGTTGTTGGAGGTGTGGAAGGCTCCGGTGCCACGCTTACGACCGGTAATGGCGCTGCGCGCTTGTCAAACCTGTAAACAAGACCGATGGTCGCCCGGTTGGTCTGGGCACGATCAGTACCAAAGTTGTTACCACTGCGCAGATAAGCGTGCGAGCGACGGATATCGGCTTGCATGCCCAATTGATCGGTGAAGTCGAATTGAAAACCTAGACCGGCATTCACGTAGGGTGAGGTGCGTTGCGTCTGGAAACGACGGCTGTAGATATTGATTTTGTCATTTTCAGCGCCGCCACCGACAAACACAAATGGGCGAAAATTTTGGCGCGAGAACATGTAAAGGGCATCGACACCAAGCGTTTTCTGCTCATAACGAACGCCATTGAAACGCTGGCGTTCGAAGCTTCCTCCAACTTGAATGTCCCACATCGGGGAAACAGGCTTGCCAAAACGCAGGCCATAGCCATTGCCGCGATGGTCGCTACCGAAGCGCTTGTCGGGCTCAATCCTGTCAATACTTGGCAGGATATATAAGGATGGGTTGTAGTCCCGGTTGTAATTCCTGTCGAACATACTGCTTTGCGCAAGGACGTTTACGGATACGGCACATCCCAACAGCGCGACGGCGGCGGAGATGTTTTTGATGTTCTTCGATTTTTTCATAATGGCCTCGTGTGGTAAAAGTTGTGCCGACCAACTCAAGTTCCGCTTCATTGGTGCGGAATACTGAGACAGGAAAAACGCTATTGGTCGCGTGAACATATGTTTGGCGAATTCAAGTCGGCGAAACATCGGACATTCGTCTGTAACCGTGTAGGACAACAGCGCATTTCCGTACCCATTCAGCAGTTGTCCCGGCGGCTTCCGCGGGCACACGCTTGATTTAGGTGGATGCGCGCGATTTTCGTGGTTTGTAGTAGCCCAAACGCATGCTTGGCAATGAATAAAACTACTTTTAATAACATTATTGTGCGCGTGGTTTGATGTGCTGGTCTGTACGTTAACGCACACAGCAGCCACTTACCGACAACCCGGCCCTGGTAAACGCGGCGCTGTTCAGCAGCACACCGGCGTTGTCGCGCCACCATCTCTGGCTGACGCTATGGGGATTTTTGTATCGCATCCTCCATCAACCCTGACAAAATTTGATACGCCGCAGCTTTATTCACCAGCGTAGTTGCTTTGGTAACTGAACCGCGTGTCAGCCGGTTCCTACGTGGGTGTCGGACAATGACTGATAAGCGCTGGACGGGAATTGACGCAATATAGTCTCATATGTTGTTTCATCGGAGGTCATATGAAAACCAATGCACGAATTCTCGGCGCGGCACTTGTGGGCGTGAGTACCTGTCTGCTTACCTTTTACGTCAGAAGTCTTACGAAGCAGAACA
>JBKJVA010000357.1:0-5607 GCA_046589675.1 Usitatibacteraceae bacterium | reverse complement strand
TTCGCAGAATAAAAAGGGGGCAATCATGGCAGATAAGCTAAGCAAGGCACTCATCGAGGCTTTCGGGGAAAAGATTAAGTATGAGTCTGAGTTCATTCAGACCTTCGATGCCATGCGACGAGGCGAAACGAACTACTCACTTTCCAAGTTAGCCTCAGCGTTAGAGGATTGCGATGATTCCCAAAACGCTTTTTGGGCCACTCTCCGAAAAGACATTGAGAACGCCAATAAATAGCCTTACTTGTTGTCAAGGGATAGATGCCCAATTACTTGCCGACAGCCGCGCCAGTGCTTGGGTTTTGTGTCGGCATCGTCCCAGTGCCTTGCGTGTCAAAATTATCGCTAAACAAAGGAGAGCCACATGCACGCCACAAAACTTTTTGATTTATCAGGCCGGGTAGCATTGATCACGGGTGGTTCTCGCGGGCTGGGCTTGCAGATGGCGCATGGCTTTGGCGCGATGGGCGCCAGGCTCGCGCTCACCGCACGCAAAGAAAATGAACTGGCGGACGCAAAGGCCGAGCTGACCGCCAAAGGCTATGACGTTTTCACTTTCGCCAGCGACCTCGCCAAGCCGGAGTCGCTTGAACCGATGGTTGACGCCGTGTTAAAAAATTTCGGTCGCATCGATATCCTCATGAACAACGCTGGCGCATCGTGGGGTGCGCCGGCGGAAAAATATCCACTCGACGCCTGGAACAAGGTCATCGGCATCAACCTGACGGGCACCTGGCTGGTGACGCAACTGGTTGGTGCCAAGAGCATGATTCCGAACAAGGGTGGCAGCATCATCACGGTAGCCTCGGTTGCCGGTCTGCGCGGACAGCTCGGCCCCATGCAAACCATCGCCTACAACACCAGCAAGGGCGGCCTGATAAATTTCACCCGCGCCTTGGCAGGCGAATGGGCGCAATACGGGATCCGTGTGAACGCTCTGGCACCAGGATTTTTCCCGTCAAAAATGAGCGATGGCTTACTGAAGGTATTGGACAAGCAAATTCTTGGCATGACGCCGATGGGACGCTTAGGCGGAGACGAAGACCTGATGGGACCGGCGATTTTTCTGGCCTCGGATGCGGCCAGCTACGTGACGGGACAAATACTTTCTGTCGACGGCGGAATGACGGCGGTCTAGGCAGTTTCAGAGTGAGTCCTTCTCCCTTGTCCCAGGGGAGAGGGAGTTTATGGAGTGCGCCACCGCCTCTGCGACCTTGATACCGTCGACCCCCGCGGACAAAATGCCGCCCGCGTAACTGGCGCCCTCGCCGGCCGGATATAGCCCCTTGACATTCAAACTCTGAAAATCATCTCCGCGCGTGATGCGTATCGGCGATGAGGTACGTGTTTCAACACCGGTCAGTACGGCATCATGCATTGCGAAACCGCGAATCTGTTTGTCGAACGCAGGTATGGATTCGGCAATAGCGCTGATCGCGTAGTCCGGCAAACTCGCGCGTTGCGGGTCGCTGCGCCCACTCAAGTCAACCAGTTGAACGCCGGGCTGGTAGGAGGGAATGACGTCACCAAATTGCGTTGATGGTTTGCCGGTGAGGAAATCGCCCACCAGTTGCCCTGGGGCCTCGTAGGTACCACCGCCCAATGCAAACGCCCGCGACTCCCACATCCGCTGGAATTCGATGCCCGCCATCGGGCCACCAGGATAGTCGCGCGGATCGATACCAACAACGAGACCCGCGTTGGCGTTGCGTTCATTGCGTGAATACTGACTCATGCCGTTGGTCACCACGCAATTGGCCTCCGATGTCGCCGCTACCACCGTGCCCCCGGGACACATGCAAAAACTGTAAACGCTGCGCCCGTTACTGGCGTGATGCACCAATTTGTAATCGGCCGCGCCCAACAGTGCATTGCCGGCATTGGCACCTAACCGTGCGCGGTCAATCAGCGACTGCGGGTGCTCGATGCGAAAGCCGATCGAAAAGGCTTTTGATTCCAGGTGCACGCCACAGTCGTCCAGCATTTGAAAGGTGTCGCGCGCGCTGTGACCAAGGGCCAGTACGACGTGATCAGCGCGAATTTCGTGAATGCGATTGTTGGCTACATCCAGCACCTCCAAACCGCGCAGCTGGCCGCTTTCAATGTGCAGATCTGTTACACGATGCATGAACCGCACTTCGCCACCGAGCGCGATTATTTCTTCGCGCATCTTTTCAACCACACCGACCAGACGAAACGTGCCGATGTGCGGTTTGCTCACGTACATAATCTCCGCTGGCGCGCCGGCTTTAACGAATTCGCTCATCACTTTACGGCCCAGATGGCGCGGGTCTTTGATCTGGCTATACAATTTTCCATCTGAAAAAGTACCCGCGCCGCCTTCACCGAATTGCACGTTCGATTCGGGATCCAGGATGCGCCTCTTCCACAGGCCCCACGTATCCTGGGTTCGTTCGCGTACTTGTTTGCCACGTTCCAGCACGATGGGTTTGAACCCCATCTGCGCCAGGATCAGCGCTGCGAAGATGCCACAAGGACCAAAGCCCACCACGACAGGACGCAACGCCGCGGTGATGGCAACACCTGCGGACACGTGCGTAACCGGGTGGTAGGTTGTATCTGGCGACGGCAGCAGGTGTTGATCGCCGCGAAAATTTTTCAATAACAGTGTTTCATGTCTCACCGTGACATCGACGCTGTAAACAAATAACAACGCATTTTTTTTGCGCGCGTCGTGGCTACGTTTGTAGACCGCAAAGTCGATTAACTCAGCATCTGCGATTTCGAGGCGATTGAGGATCGCGATACGCAGCGCTTCTTCTGGGTGATCCAGCGGCAAGCGTAATTCGGTGAGTCGTAACATGGCATGCAAACGAGAAGGATTGAGGCAAGCATAGCATCGGGGGCCAGCGGACCTGCCTCACATGTTTGACTCGAAAAGCGAATGGCCCAGCAAGCAACTTTGCCAGTTTTGCCAAAAATGAAGGCATTGTGTCCGCCAAGCTGCTGCCCACATTGACCCCGGAACAGATTAAAATGGCACTGAAGTCAACGACAGGTACAGCATAGCCGTTTACCCATTCATCGGCCGGACGGCGTGTCAATCATTCCAGTACCGGCTAAGATAGAAAAAACAAATTTGGCGTGACAGCCTAACGATTTCCTCGGAGGAAATATGAAATTTAACAAGATAGTGTTGGCTGCGTTAGTGGTTGCATTCAGTGGCTTGGCCAATGCGCAAGCCTACCCAACCAAACCTGTGACGCTGATCGTGCCGTTCGCTGCAGGCGGGCCGACCGATACGGTCGCGAGGACAGTGGCCGCACTGATGTCCAGATCGCTCGGTCAAACGGTCGTTGTCGAAAACGTCGGCGGTGCCGGCGGCAACATCGGCAACGAGAAAGTGGCCAAGGCCGCGCCGGACGGCTACACCCTGCTCCTGATGCACATCGGCATTTCGACCAGTGCAACCCTGTATCGCAATTTGCGTTACAACGCTGTCACTGACCTTGAGCCGATCGGTTTGGTCACCACGGTACCAATGACGATGATCGCGAATAAGGATTTTCCTCCAAATAACATGAAGGAAATGATTGCTTACGTAAAGGCCAATAAGGACAAAGTGTCCTACGCCAACGCGGGTATCGGCGCGGCCTCGCATCTGTGCGGGATGTTGTTTATGAGCGCCATCCAAACCGACTTGCTGACTGTTCCCTACAAAGGGACTGCACCGGCGATGACCGATTTACTTGGCGGCCAGGTCAATTTGATGTGTGACCAGACCACCAACACCACCTCACAGATCAAGGGAGGTAAGGTCAAAGTCTACGGCGTGACCAGCAAAACCCGCGTTGCCTCGCTGCCCGATGTGCCGACCATGGACGAGGCTGGGTTCAAGGATTTTGAAGTCGGCATCTGGCACGGTATGTGGGCGCCGAAGTCGACGCCAAAGCCGATTGTCGATAAGTTAAACGCGGCGTTGAACGAAGCACTCAACAATGAGGACCTCAAAAAGAAGTTTGCGGATCTGGGCACCGCGCCGGAACCGGCCGAGCGCCGTAAACCTGAAGTGCTGCGTGCATTCCTGCCTGCGGAAATCGCCAAATGGGGACCGATCATCAAGAAGGCTGGCGTTTACGCCGATTGAGTGCGGCTCCAAAACCGTCATTTTCCCACGCACGGCCACCAGGCCATGCGTGGGAATGGCAAATGAAAACGCCCGGCTAGCCGGGCGTTTTCATTTGCAGCTAAACTTGCCGCATGGTTAAGAAATCCTTCACCCAAAACACCATTGCGATGGTGTACGACTTTGACGGCACGCTGTCGCCACAGCCAATGCAGGAATACACCGTCTTGCCGAAATTTGGCATTGAGCCTGAGGCTTTCTGGGCGCGCGTGCACAAAGAAGCGACAGACACCGACTCCGATCCGATGCTCGTGTACATGCGCCTGATGATGGAAATGTTGTACAAGAACGATGATGTCCGCATAACCCGCGCCGATTTTTCGGCAATGGCCAGCGGTATCCAGTATTTTCCGGGGGTCGAAGTCTGGTTCCCCAACATCAACGCTTATGTAAAAAAACATGGCGGCGCTGCCGTGAATGTGCATCACTACATCATCTCTGCGGGCCAGAAAGAAATCCTCGAAGGCGTCTCGATACGCAAATACTTCAAGCAGATTTACGCGTCCGAATATCATTTCAATCAATACGGCATTGCGACCTTCCCGAAACTGCTGATCACCGACACTTCCAAGACGCAGTTTCTGTTTCGCATCAACAAGGGTAAAGAGGCAATGTCGGAATCGATCAACGAGCACATGCCCGAAGCTGAGCGGCCGATCCCATTTGCCAACATCATCTACATCGGCGATGGCATGACCGATGTGCCGTCGATGGCGTTGACGACCAAAAGTGGCGGCCATTCGCTGGCAGTGTTCAATCCCAAAATTGTCAAGAGTAAAGCCACGTGTGTACGCCTGCTCGAAGCCGGACGCGTAGATTTCATCGCGCCTGCCGACTACCGCCCCGCCAGCAAGCTCACCAGGCGGGTGCAGTTGCTGCTTGATTCAGTCATTGCCGGCATTGCCTACCAGGCCGAAGTGGCCGCCTGCAAAGCCGAAAACGCCTAGTGTCGATATTTGCATGATGAGACCGTTGGCGTTTTCGCTGTTGCGCGAGTTGTCGCATGAGCATTTTATTTCGGGCGTCATGCTGGCCGAAAAATATGGCGTCTCGCGCAGCGCCATTTCCGATGCCCTGCGTGATGCCAGCGATTCAGGTATTGGCATTTTCAGTCTGACCCGCAAGGGCTACCGTCTTGCGGCACCGCTTGAGCTGCTGGATATAGGTCGCATTCGCTCATCGCTTGGCAATAACGCAAATCGCGTCGATGTCGAAGTGCTTGCCAGCATCGATTCCACCAATTCGGAATTGATGCGTCGCGCGACCGCAGGTGCGCCCAGCGGCATGTGTCTGGCCGCCGAGTTGCAGACGGCAGGGCGCGGGCGGCGTGGACGCAGTTGGCAGTCTGCGCTCGGCGCGTCACTGACATTCTCCTTGTTGTGGCGTTTTGACAAAGGCGCAGCACAATTGGGCGGGCTGTCATTGGCCGTCGGCCTCGCGGTTTTGCGCGCCCTGCGTAACCT
>JBKJVA010000349.1:0-12386 GCA_046589675.1 Usitatibacteraceae bacterium | reverse complement strand
TCTGGTGCTGTCGTTTTGTAGCGCGGCCGGGTTGTGGCTGCTGCTGTACGCGGAATTCCTGGCGCTCACGCTTATTCTGGTCTACGTCGGTGCCGTGATGGTGCTATTCCTGTTCGTCGTGATGATGCTCGATATCAATTTCGACAAGTTGCGTGAAGGCTTTTGGCAGCACTTGCCGATTGCGGCGACCGTGGCGATATTGATGGTGGCGCAGATGATCCTGCTGCTGATCGACAAAAGTATGCGCCTGGTCACTGCGGTCGCGCCGGTTGCGCCGGCATCAGGCGTCTCGAATACGAAGGCGCTGGGCCGTGTGCTTTATACCGAGTATTTACTTGCGTTCGAACTGGCGGCAGTGATTCTGCTGGTGGCTATCGTCGCGGCGATAGCGCTTACCTTGCGCGAGCGAAAGCAAGTGAAATCACAGAATGTCGGCGATCAGGTACGCGTAAAAAGCAGCGACCGCCTGAAAATTATTTCCATGCCGGCAGAAAAAGACGAGCCGTCGGCGACTGGCGAGCAACCACCCACGGTTGCCGCACCACCCGCCGCGTAAGACAGCAACAGGGAGAGAAAAAAGTTGATTACGCTGTCGCACTATCTGGGTTTATCGGCGATTCTGTTTGCGATTTCCATCGCCGGCATTTTCCTGAATCGCAAAAATATCATCATTCTGTTGATGGCGATCGAGCTCATGCTGCTGGCCGTCAATATGAATTTCATTGCGTTTTCGCATTACCTCAATGATTTATCGGGCCAGGTTTTCGTGTTTTTCATACTCACTGTTGCCGCTGCCGAGTCCGCGATCGGGCTGGCAATTCTGGTGGTGCTGTTCCGCAGTCTGAAGTCGATCAATGTCGATGACATGGGCACGTTGAAGGGATGAAGAGCATGCGTTGGCAAAGAACCAATATCCATGGGCGTCTTCATGGCATTTGCTTCGGAGATCCGCACCAGTCGGTCGTTTATGTTTTGTGTAACGCCAGAATGAATTTCAATGATTGAAAACAAACTAGCCCTGCTGGCAATCCCTCTGCTGCCCCTGCTAGGTGCCATTCTTGCCGGGTTCTTTGGCCCCAGGCTCGGGCGTGCGTTCGCACACAGCGTCGCCATCCTCGGGGTGACCGCAGCGTTCATCTTGTCATACCTGGTGTTTCAGGAGGTACAGGCCGGCAAGTCGTTCAATGGCGCCATCTACACCTGGCTCGTTACCGACGGCATCAAATTTGAAATCGGCTTCCTGATCGACTCACTCAGCGTGATGATGATGCTGGTCGTCACCTTCGTCTCGCTGATGGTGCACATCTACACCATTGGCTACATGGCTGAGGACGACGGCTATACACGCTTCTTTGGCTACATCTCACTGTTCACCTTCTCGATGCTGATGCTGGTGATGTCGAACAATTTCCTGCAATTATTCTTCGGCTGGGAAGCCGTTGGCCTGGTCTCGTATTTGTTGATCGGCTTCTGGTACAAGCGTCCGACCGCCATCTACGCAAACCTGAAGGCGTTTCTGGTCAATCGTGTCGGCGATTTTGGTTTCCTGTTGGGCATCGGTCTGGTGTTTGCCTACATGGGCACGCTCGACTACGCCACGGCCTTCAACGCGGCACCGGTGTTCAAGGATACCCTGGTGACCTTGCTGCCCGGTACGTCGTGGTCGCTGATGACTGTCATCTGTATCTGTCTGTTCATTGGCGCGATGGGTAAATCGGCGCAATTTCCGCTGCACGTGTGGTTACCTGATTCGATGGAAGGCCCGACACCGATCTCGGCCCTGATCCACGCCGCAACGATGGTGACGGCAGGCATTTTCATGGTGGCGCGGATGTCGCCGCTGTTTGAAATGTCACAGGCGGCACTTTCGTTCGTGCTGGTCATTGGTGCGATTACGGCATTCTTCATGGCGCTGATTGCGATCGTGCAATACGATATCAAGCGGGTGGTCGCCTATTCCACACTCTCACAACTCGGCTTCATGACCATGGCGCTTGGAGCGTCTGCATACTCGGTCGCTATTTTCCACCTGATGACGCACGCCTTCTTTAAAGCGGTACTTTTCCTTGGTGCCGGCTCGGTGATCATGGCGATGCATCACGAGCAAGACATGCGAAAAATGGGTGGCTTGCGCAAGTACATGCCGATCACTTACATCACCGTGTTGATCGGCGCGTTGGCTAACGCCGGATTTCCGCCATTCGCCGGCTTCTTTTCCAAAGATTCGATCATCGAGGCCATTCACGCCTCACCTATACCGGGCGCCACGTTTGCCTATCTGGCGGCGTTGGGAGGTGTGTTCGTCGGCGGCTTGTATTCATTCCGCCTGGTGTTTTTTGCGTTCCATGGCAAGGAGCGATTCGCTGCTGACGCTCATCACGCCAAGGGACATGGTGACGATGCCGCACACGCCAACGATGATCACGACCATCACGGCCTGGCACCTGGCCAGAAACCGCATGAATCGCCGTGGGTAGTGACTGTTCCGCTGATCCTCCTCGCGATCCCCTCGGTCGTGATCGGCTACATCGCGATCGAGCCGATGCTGTACGGCAGCTATTTTGGCAATGCCATCCCCGCCACCGCGACCATGGCGGAACTCAAAAGCGCGTTTCATGGTGCGTGGGCGATGATGGTGCACGGTCTGACAACGCTGCCTTTCTGGCTGGCCCTCGCTGGTGCCGCCACTGCGTGGTACTGCTACATCGCCAATCCCGAGTTGCCTGCAAAAATTCGCAGCAAGCTTGGCTTCTTCGTGAACATCCTCGATCAAAAATATGGCTTTGACCGTTTCAATGACTGGTTTTTTGCGAGCGGGGCCAGAAAGCTCGGGTCTGGACTCTGGCGGTTTGGCGATGTGACGATCATCGACGGCATCATGGTCAATGGCACTGCCAAACTGATTGGATGGTTCTCCGGCGTGGCGCGCAAGGTGCAAACAGGCTACGTGTACACCTACGCCTTCACCATGATCCTCGGCGTGTTTGCGTTCCTCACCTTGGTATTCATCAAGTTGCGCTGATCGATAAAGATACGGACTTAACAAAAAAATATGCAAAGCGGCTCCTACCTTTTAAGTCTGACCATCTGGGTCCCGATCGTTGCCGGGATACTCACGCTGCTGTTGAGTGGTGAACACCAAAAGATTGCCGCGCGCTGGACCGCACTCATCGGCAGCTTGCTCGGTTTATTGTTTTCAATTCCGCTGTGGTCAGGCTTTGACAACACTACCGCCGCGATGCAGTTTCGCGAAATTGCTCCCTGGATCACGCGTTTCAATATCAACTACGCGCTTGGCGTCGACGGCCTTTCGATGCTGTTTATCTTGTTGAATAGCTTCATCACCGTTCTAGTCGTCATCGCGGGTTGGGAAGTGATCAAAGAGAAAGTGTCGCAGTACTTTGCGGCGTTCCTGATCATGTCAGGGCTCATCAATGGCGTATTTGCGGCCACTGACGCCATCCTGTTTTATTTGTTTTTTGAAGCCATGCTGATTCCGATGTTTCTCATCATCGGTGTATGGGGCGGTCCGCGTCGTGTCTATGCGGCCGTCAAATTCTTTCTTTATACCCTGCTCGGCTCGCTACTGATGCTGGCCGCATTTATCTATCTCTACAACGTCACCAACGGCAGTTTCAATATCCTTGATTTCCACAAGGTGCCGGTGAGTCTTGACGTGCAGAAGCTGTTATTTATCGCGTTCTTCGCCTCGTTTGCCGTGAAGGTGCCGATGTGGCCGGTGCATACGTGGCTGCCGGATGCGCACGTCGAGGCACCCACCGGCGGCTCCGTGGTGCTGGCGGCCATCACACTAAAAATTGGTGCGTATGGTTTCCTGCGATTCATCCTGCCTATCACGCCTGATGCAAGCCACGCGTTTACAGGATTTGTGATTGCACTGTCGCTGATCGCGGTGATTTACATCGGCTTGGTTGCGTTGGCCCAGACCGACATGAAAAAGCTGGTGGCGTATTCGTCAATTTCCCACATGGGCTTTGTCACGCTGGGATTTTTCATATTTAATTCGCAGGGGATGGAAGGTGGCCTGGTGCAAATGGTGTCGCACGGCTTCATTTCGGCGGCCATGTTTTTATGTATCGGCGTCCTCTATGACCGTGTGCATTCGCGCGAAATTTCCGCCTATGGTGGCGTCGTCAACACAATGCCCAAGTTCGCATTCTTTGCCGTGCTGTTCGCGATGGCCAACGCCGGTCTCCCCGCGACGTCTGGTTTCGTCGGCGAATTCATGGTGATTCTGGGCGCGATCAAAGTGAATTTTTGGTTCGCCTTTGGTGCGGCGATCACCTTGATTCTCGGTGCTGCATATACATTATGGATGGTCAAACGCGTCATCTTCGGCGATATCGCCAACGACCAGGTGCGCAATTTAACCGACATCAATTCGCGCGAAATGCTGTTTCTCAGCTTGCTGGCTGTTGCCGTGATGGCCATGGGTTTATATCCAAAACCGTTTACCGATGTGATGCATGTGTCGGTTGATGCGCTGCTCAGGCACGTTGAAGTGGGAAAACTGAATTAGGAAATGTTGAAAAAATGTCGCCGCCCAATCTGAATCTTGCCCTCGCCACGCCGGAGATCTTTTTACTGGTCATGACCTGTGTGATCATGATGGTCGATCTTTTCTCTCCCGCAGAAAAGCGCGAATCCCGCCTGTTCATCCTATCCATCGGAACGCTGGCGCTGGTGGCCGTGAGCGTCTGCAGTCTCGCCATTCCTATGGCCGCACCGCGCCTGGCCTTTAGCGGCATGCTGGTGGTAGATGGCATGGCCATGCTCCTGAAGATTGCCATTGCGATTGCCGTGGCGATGGTTATTGTCTACAGCCGTGGCTATCTTGCCGCACGCAAACTTTTTACCGGCGAATTCATTACCCTTATCCTGTTCGCCACCCTCGGCATGATGATCATGGTGTCTGCAAACCACTTCATCAGCCTTTACCTGGGTCTCGAATTGCTGGCGCTTTCCAGCTATGCGATGGTGGCGCTCAATCGTGATTCGGCGACGTCCAGCGAAGCGGCGATGAAGTATTTCATCCTTGGTGCGCTGGCTTCCGGATTGCTCCTCTATGGCTTGTCGATGATCTACGGTGCCACCGGTTCGCTGGATGTCAGCAAGGTCGCTGCGATCATCAGTAGCAGTCGTGGAATTGACCCTTTGATCATGTTCGGCCTCGTTTTCGTGGTATCGGGCCTCGCGTTCAAACTAGGCGTTGCGCCATTTCATATGTGGGTGCCGGATGTATACCACGGTGCCCCTACCGCAATGACGCTGTTCATCGGCTCCGCGCCGAAGCTCGCCGCTTTTGGTTTCATCATGCGCATCCTCGCCGATTCGCTTGCAGGCGCCGTAAGCGATTGGCAGGGGATGCTGGTGATTCTCGCCATGTTATCCATGGCACTGGGCAATATCGTTGCCATCGCTCAGACCAACCTGAAACGCATGCTGGCGTATTCAACAATTTCGCACATGGGCTTTCTGCTGCTGGGCATCCTGGCCGGTACCAAAAGCGGTTACGCGTCGGGTATGTTCTATGTGATTACTTATGTGCTGATGACGGCCGGTGCGTTCGGTATGATCATGCTGCTTTCGCGGGCAGGTTTCGAAGCCGACAATATCGACGACTTCAAAGGCTTGAATCAGCGCTCGCCGCTCTATGCCTTGATGATGTTGTTTATTATTTTCTCCATGGCGGGCATCCCGCCGTTCCTGGGCTTCTGGGCAAAGCTTGCTGTGCTCGAAGGTGCATTGAATGCGGGATACACCTGGCTTGTTGTGTTCGCCGTGTTGATGAGCGTGATCGGCGCTTATTACTACTTGCGCATCATCAAGGTCATGTATTTCGACGGGCCTACCGACTTGGCACCCATAACGGCAAGGGTAGACATGCGCGGATTGCTGGTCATCAACGCGTTTGCGCTGTTGGTTCTGGGGCTTTTTCCAAGCGCCTTGATGACTGCATGTCTGAATGCCATCCAGGCTTCGTTCTGATTTCCCCGATCTGACCGAACACACCCTTTCCAGCGAGCGGGTGCTGGACGGGAAGATGATTCGCGTGGACCTCGACCGGGTGCGCCTTCCCGATGGCACAGAATCGTGGCGCGAATATGTACTGCACCCAGGTGCCGTGATCGTAGCCGCCTTTATCGACGACGATACGCTGATATTCGAGCACCAATTCCGTTACCCCGTCCGTCGGCATTTTATCGAACTACCTGCCGGCAAAATCGATATCGGTGAACCTCACGACCAAACCGCACGCCGCGAACTGCTTGAGGAAACCGGCCACATTGCTGCGTATTGGCAGCACGCGGTCACACTGCATGCCGGAATCGGCTATTCCAACGAAGTCATCGAGCTTTATGTGGCAAGGCAACTTACACACGTCGGCCACCGGCGCGACCAGGGCGAATTTCTGGAAGTATTCACGATGTCGCTGGCGGATGCCGTCGAAAAAGTGGGGGCCGGTGAGATCACCGATACCAAGACGGCGTTTTCCCTGCTGTGGCTGGATAAGTTCCGCGATCGTCTGCCGGTGTTGGTAACGTGAACCATCACATCTACGATCTCCTCATTGTCGGTGGCGGCATCAACGGTTGCGGCATTGCGCGCGATGCCGCAGGACGTGGCCTGAATGTGCTGTTGGTGGAACAGGATGACCTTGCCTCCGCGACCAGTTCATGGAGCTCCAAGCTGATTCATGGCGGGTTGCGCTATCTGGAGCATTACGAATTCGGCCTGGTACGCGAAGCACTGCAGGAACGCGAAGTGCTGCTCAGGATTGCCCCGCACATCATTTCACCGCTTGAATTCATCCTTCCCCACGACAGCAGCATGCGGCCCGCGTGGATGGTACGCATCGGTTTATTCATGTATGACCACATCGGCGGAAAGATATCGCTGCCCGCCTCGCGTGGCGTGTCCTTTCCGGACCAGCGGTACAGTGCCGGGTTGAAAAACTCCATCAAGCGCGGATTTTTTTATTCCGATGCCAGTGTCGATGATGCGCGTCTTACACTTTTGAATGCCGTTTCCGCACGCGAGCATGGCGCAGAACTGCGCACGCGTACGCGCGTAGTGGCAGGTAAACGCAATGCAGACGCCTGGCAGGTCACGCTTCGCAACGTCGATACCGGCGCGGAATCGTTGGTGAGCGCGCGAGGTGTTGTGAACGCGGCCGGACCGTGGGTGAAGCAATTACTCGACGACACCTTGCGGGTGCCGATACGCGCATCCGTAAAATTGGTGAAGGGCAGCCATATCGTCGTGCCACGCGTACACGATCAGCAACACGCTTATATTCTGCAAAACGACGATAAGCGGGTCGTATTCATCATTCCTTATGAAGAAAAATTCAGCCTGATCGGTACCACCGACGTCAACGTCGAATCCGTTGAAGAGGGGCATCAAATATCCAAAGCCGAGATTACCTATCTGCTGCGCGCGGCCAACCGGTTTCTTGCTCAGCCATTACGTGATGCCGACGTGGTGTGGAGCTATGCCGGTGTGCGGCCCCTGTACGACGATGGTTCCGAGAACCCCTCCGAGATCACCCGCGATTATGTTTTGAAGATTGATCATCTGGACGGCAAGCTGCCGTTGCTATCAATCTTCGGCGGCAAGATCACCACCTACCGGCGTCTCGCTGAACAGGTACTCGCAGAATTGAAACCTTACTATCCATCGCTCGCGAAGGTGTGGACAGACACAGAACCGCTGCCCGGTGGGGAATTCGAGTCCCTGCAGGAAGTGTTGCACGCATTGATGAAAAATCACCCCTCACTACCTGTCGATTATCTGACCCGCCTGGTGCGGCGTCACGGCTCGCGCACCGAACGTGTGCTTAAAGGCGTGCGGTCCATGTCCGATCTGGGTGAGTTATTTGGTGCCGGTGCGACGCTGCTGTGTGAACGCGAAATTGAATACTGCATCCGTGAAGAGTGGGCGCAAAAACCAGACGATATTCTATGGCGTCGTACCAAATGCGGGCTGCATATGGATGTGGAGGAGCGGGCGCGGGCGGGAAAGTTTATTGAAGCGCGGGTTGCGGCAAAATTAAATTAACGTAGAACCAGCATCCATGAGCCCTCTGGCAGACTTTAGCCCGAAACACCGCGCTGGTATTAGAGGTTTGTTGTTTGATATTGACGACACACTCACGACAGAAGGTCGTCTCACCGCAGAGGCTTACGCCGCTGTAGAAGCGCTCAAGAACGCTGGCTTGATCGTCGTGCCGATCACCGGTCGTCCTGCTGGCTGGTGCGATCACATTGCGCGCATGTGGCCGGTGGATGGCGTGGTAGGGGAGAACGGCGCGTTTTATTTTTTCTACGATCACGTCGACAAAAAACTCAGACAGCGCTTCGTGAAAGCTGCACCTGAACGCGAAGCCGACCGCACGCAATTGACGCGCGTGGCAAATCGCATACTCATGCAAGTCCCCGGTACCGCACTTGCCTCGGACCAGAAGTATCGTGAAACCGACATCGCCATCGATTTTTGCGAAGACGTGCCGGCATTGCCGCGCGAGGCAGTTCACCGTGTCAGATTGATCATGGAATCGGCGGGTCTCACCGCCAAGGTCAGCTCGATTCACGTGAATGGCTGGTTTGGTGGGTATGACAAGCTGACTACCACAAAGCTATTCATGCGGGAACGATGCGGACTCGATCTGGATTTGCATAAAACAGAGTTTGTATTTGTCGGCGACTCGCCGAACGACCAGCCGATGTTTGGCTACTTCCCGCTCTCGGTGGGGGTGGCGAACGTGAAGAATTTTGCAGACATAATCTCAACCAAACCGGCGTATGTCACCGCGGCCGCCTGTGGTGCCGGTTTCGCCGAGCTTGCCAAAGCGATTCTCGCCTTGCCGAACGATTTTTAATGGAGATGACTCCTCACCCTGATTGCTCTGAGAGATCGTTACCATTCCACAGCCAGGACACCGGTACCCCCAACTAGCCGTCGAATGACCTGAGGACATTGGGATTTTTACGCATACCGGATATACAAATTTCAAGTGTGCAGTAGGCATATTTGAAATGGAAAACGTCAAATCCCCCGCTGCACCACAATGCCAACTGACGTCGCCACGTATTGCTGGAGTAATAGCTTCAGATGGGGTTCTTTCAAATACGGGGGAATGTCGACGTGAAAATCCCAATAGTGGGTGTCCGGTGCCACCATGAACGGTTTCACGATGTGTCCGCGATCACGCAGGCGCTGCACCAACTCGATGATGTCCCGACGTCGGTAAATAACGGTGACTCCCGTCTCGGAAGTTTCGATGTCTGATGACAAGTTGAATTCTGTCGTATGTACCGCGACGCCGCCAATGCGCAGTGTCCTTTCCACCGCATTGATGACGAACTGGATGCCCGCTTCGAGGCTGCCAAGATGCTCGAAGCAGCAGGATGACCAGTTGAAATCGAAGCCGTTAAGCTCGGCTTGAATATTGTTCATGTCGCAGGTCTGATAGGTCACGTTCGAGTCGAAAACATCGCCGTCGACAATGTAGGGATAGCGGATTTCCTTCAGTGCGCTAATGTGCTGGCCCGACCCTACCCATCCCACCTTCATGCCAACATCATTCGGCGCATCGGTCGCCACGATTTTCGCGCCCATACTTGCGAACAATGCTGGCAATCGTTCATGCCCGACGCCGAAAACCAGCCCCTTGCTGCCCGGTTGCACGACGCCGGCATCGAGCAAATGATGGATGACAAAAACCCATTCCCATAATTTTCGATGCCACTGAAACGGATGCTTTATGAGTTCACAAATTTCCAGATAGCGCGGATGCATAAAATCTGCAGCGCTACATGTCGAGAACGGCATGAACGGAAGTGCAGAACTGGGTATCGGGAAGGGTGGCGACGGCAGATATTGGCGTTTGTTTGCCGTCGCAAGCTGACCCTCAAGCGCGTCGACCCGATTTTTAAGGTTGACGATCTCCTCTCGAACATCTTCGGGCGGCAAGTCGGTCAAAGTTTTTCTCCTTTTTAGTGACGGACCAAGGATATCTTTTGTAGCAACCGATTGTTCAACATTCGCTCAAGAACTCATTGTGTCGACACGCGCATGTCGCTCGAGCCGCGTGGCAAAACTCAACACTGGTGCGCCTCGTGGCATGTAAAGGCCTGAAAAGCCGCGCCTAACCTGACGCCTGCCAAGAAATAGCGGGCGTTGCACTATATATTGGCTACGTCCGTGTACGGACGTACATGCGCAGACTGGCAATCTCTTTTCACCTTTTCACCCTTCCGCTGCTCACTGATTCGGAAAATTGAGGATTCAGTGGCGGAAGGCCGGTAGCAATCACTGCGATTTACAAGTGGCATGGAAGCCAGGCAGTCCGAATGCGCCTGGACTATCTAGCCGCACGTATACGCCAGCTTCCCCGCAACATAAACTGCACGTGTTGCCCGATCGTCCGCCATCGTCATCTGCACGGCCAACACCTCGTCGATCGAGTTGCAGAACTTCATGCGGAACTCGATCAGCGGTGTGGACTTAAGATTAAGTACGACCAAATCGGCTTCCATGCCAGGTGCGATGGAACCGATTTTGTCTTCGAGGTGCAGCGATTCTGCCGCGCCTCGCGTGGCCAAAAAAAATGCGTCGGCTGCGCATAGCGAATTGCCACAAAGCTCGCCGATTTTGTAGGCTTCTCCCATCGTGCGAAGCGGCGACAGGCTGGTTCCTGCGCCAACGTCGGTACCCAGTCCGATGCGTACTGGACGGGTTTTTTTCTTTGCGTTGTCGAAGCGGAATAAGCCACTGCCAAGGAATTCGTTAGAGGTCGGGCAATGCGCGACCGCCGCACCGGCATCATGCAAGCGTTGCCATTCCGCTTCGACAAGATGTATGCCGTGGCCGAATACTGCCCGCTTGCCGACTAAACCATAGTGATCGTACACATCCAGATAGTTGGCGCGATCAGGAAAAAGCTCGTGCACCCAGGCAACTTCATCGGTGTTTTCAGAAATATGCGTTTGCATGTGTGTATACGGGAATTCTCGCCATAGCGCGCCCGCCGCCTCGAGTTGGGCGGGGGATGAGGTCGGTGCAAATCTGGGCGTAATTGCGTAGCCCAGCCTTCCGATGCCATGCCATTTTTCCAGCAACGCTTTGGATTGGTCGTATCCGGTTTGCGCAGTGTCCAGTAGCGCCTCGGGTGCATTGCGGTCCATCATCACTTTGCCCGCGATCATGCGCAATCCGCGCCGCTTGGCCTCCGTAAAAAAAACATCGACAGAATGGGCATGAACCGTGGCATACACCATCGCGGTGGTAGTGCCTACCCGCAGACATTCATCGAGGAACAGTGTCGAGACCTCACGGGCATGATCGATATTGGCGAATTGCTGCTCAGCCGGAAAAGTATAACGATTGAGCCAGTCGATCAGTTGCTTGCCGTAGGCACCGATGATCTGCGTTTGTGGATAGTGCACGTGCAGGTCGATGAAGCCCGGCAGCATCAAGGCATCGTTGTAAGTGGTGACGGGGGTGTCAGATGCCAGCGAATCTTTCAACGATGCATATGAACCAAATGCTTTGATGCGACCGTCTTCCACCACCACCAGCGCATCGGATTCGTAGTGCATCGCAGCGTCCCGCCCCACCAGAAAAGGATCGTCCCGGAAGGTGAGCGCAGCAGCGCGTAGCGCGAGGCTGGTATGCACCTACGCGGCTGCCTTTTGCGGCACGTGCTTTGCTATCCGGGCGACCAATTCCTCTTTGTCGTAAGGCTTCACCACAGTGCCGCTGTAACCATATTCGACCGACGACATATCCTCGGACAGTGCCAGCAATATCGGAATGCTGGGTGAGTCCGTGGGCAATTTCGCGCGCAGTGCATCAGGAATCGATTCGATGCCCATTTCGGCAAAGCCAGATGTACTCGGATCGATGATGATCACGTCGTATTTGTCCTGCTCCATCTCGATATAGGCCACGGTCGCACTATCGGCCGTGCTGATACGGTAACCGACTTTCTTCAACGCCATCGCTGCGGCCATCGCGTGTTCGCGATTGGCGTCAATCAACAGTACGGTACCAGCCGTCGCCTCGCGCAAGGAGTGGCGGGTAATCAGCGTGGAGGTGGACTCACTGTCGTCATCCTGTGCGCCCATTACCGTTGACAGCGCCTCGTTGAGCCGGTTGGCACCGATTGGTTGACGGAGGTAGGCGCTGATCCCGCTCTCGCGACAGGCAATCGCGTCGCCCGGTTTGCCCGTTTTAGCCAGCATCACGACGGCGGTCTGTTTGAGCTTGAAGTTGTTTTTGATGCGAAATGCGAGCAGAAAACCATCCTGAACCGGCAGTTCATTGGAGGTTATCACCAGCGGAATAATGGTTTCTTCACC
>JBKJVA010000046.1:0-3133 GCA_046589675.1 Usitatibacteraceae bacterium | reverse complement strand
GTCGTTGCCGAGTGCGTTTCGTTGTGGGGCGCGGTGCGTGAAATAAACAAAGTGCGCGGCACGCAGTCGCTGTGGGCGTGGTTCAGGGTCAGCCGCCAAAGCGAACTGGTGGTGATTCTAGGCGAGGATATTGCGGCCCTCGGCGGACTGGTGCTGGCCCTCGCCTTCATTGGCATGTCGATGATTACCGGCAATCCCATCTGGGATGCACTCGGGTCGGTTTCCATCGGCGTATTGCTGCTGATCGTCGCAGTTCTGGTCGGCAGGGAGGTAAAGGCATTGTTGATTGGCCAAAGCGCCGAGCCGGAGATACTTGCCCGTATGCGGACACACCTTACCAATGCGCCAGAAATAATCCAGCTCTACAATTTGCTCACCCAACAACTGGGCAGTGAAATCCTTGTTGCCGTGAAGGCGCGTATGCAGCCGCAAGGCTCAGAACTCGCGCTGGTCGAAGCTATAAATCGCGTTGAAGTGGGATTTCGCGCCGCATTTCCGCAAGTGCGCTGGATATTTTTCGAACCCGATATCAGCGATTGATGTTCTTACGGACCCGCCGAGCAGCGACGCTACAGCCAGTGTCAAAACGCTCGTTCGATCAATTGCGCTGCCGGCGCAGTTGCGGCCAGAGTGCCAAACGCCTTGCCGTTGAGAATGTCCAAGCGCGATTGACAAAAACTGTCTGCCACCAAGGCGTTTCCTGCACGGACCAATGTTGCGGCCTGTAACGCCAGCGCCAACCGTTCCACCACGTAGCGCGCTCGCTTTTCCAGATCCATCTTATCCGTCAGTTGCACTTTGATTGAGGCGACTTCGGCATCCAGCAGGGCATGACCGCCCTGCACTTTTGCAAACTCGGCAAACAGCGCCTCACCCGTTTCGGGTTCACGCGCCAGGGCGCGCAACACATCCAGACACTGGATGTTGCCACTGCCTTCCCAAATTGAATTCACCGGTGCCTGCCGATAGAGTCGCGGCAGAATGGATTCTTCGACATAGCCAGCGCCACCCAGACATTCCTGCGCTTCGTTGACGAAGGGTGGGCAGCGCTTGCAGATCCAGTATTTGCCGATGGCGGTCGCGATGCGCGCGAATGCCGCCTCCTGTGGGTCGCGTGGCGATGCATCGATTGCCCGTGCGACGCGTATCGAGAAGGCCATCGCCGCCTCTGATTCCAGCACCAGATCAGCCAATACCATTTGCATCAATGGTTGATCGGCGAGAATTTTTCCGAAAGCCTCGCGATGACGGCAATGGTGGATGGCTTGCACCAATGCCTGGCGCATGATGGCGGCCGAACCGATCATGCAGTCCTCCCGCGTCAACGCGACCATCTCGATAATGGTGGCGATGCCGCGGCCTTCCTCACCCACCATCCATGCCAGCGCACCGTGAAATTCGACCTCGGCACTGGCGTTGCTCCAGTCGCCGAGCTTATTCTTGAGGCGCTGCAGTCGAATGGCGTTGCGCGTTCCGTTCGGTGCGAAACGAGGTAGCAGAAAACACGATAACCCACGGTCGGTTTGCGCGAGTACCAGAAACGCATCGCACATCGGCGCAGACAAAAACCATTTGTGGCCGACCAATTCGTAAAGTTGGTCCGGCCCGGGTGCACCGACCGCGTAGGCGCGTGTGGTGTTGGTGCGAACGTCGGAGCCACCCTGCTTTTCAGTCATACCCATGCCGATGGTGTTACCGCGCTTCTCCCAAGCGGGAACGTGGCGCGCATCGTATTCGGTGGAAAGTATTCGCGGTAGCCAGCTTGCCGCCAGATTTGGCGACTGCTTCAGCACGGGAACCGCCGCATGGGTCATCGTCAAGGGGCATGAAGTACCCTGATCGGCCTGAGAGTAAAGGTACATGAGGGCAGCACGCGCGACATGTGCACCGGCTCGATCAGCGTGCCGCCATGAAAAATTAGCCACGCCATGTTCAATCCCCATTTCCATTAGCCGGTGGTATGCAGGATGAAATTCGACCTCATCGATGCGATGTCCGAATCGATCAAAAGCCTTTAGAACGGGTTTGTTTTCGTTGGCGAAGAAACCTTGCTCCATCAGTTTTCCGCCCACCGCGACACCGAGATCGCAGAGCGATTTATCCGCCCATGCGCCACCTTCACGTTTGACCGCCTCGCGCAACGCCGTGTCGGTTAGGTAGGCGTCGTACGGCACCAGTGGGGGCACCTGATTGGTCACCTCGTGCGAGGTAAAACGGTCCCTTGGCGCGTCGTTCATTTCATTGCTGCGCATGGACGCTGGGGCTGCAATTTAATTTCGAATAGCGCACAACGCTAGTCGAGTATCTTGACTGCGGTAATCACTGGAACTGTCTCGGTCCGTTTGCATTTGGGGTCGCCGTAGCAATCACCTGCCTGAATGGTCTCCATGCTGTATACCATTTCGACCTGTTTACCTTTCAACGGTGGTTTTTGCAAACAGATGTCAAAGGTGGCCACCTCAATGAACTCGTTGTTTTTTTCATTGCGCAGCGTGAGATAGCAACCGTTATCGCCTTTGTCAACATCGGTGATGCGGCCACGCGATTGTTTGAGTTCACTACCAACCTTGACCACGCCTTCCCTGTAAACCGGCGCAGCTACAGCAGGCGACGTTGCAGTTGCGGGTGCGGGTGCGGCGGGCGCTGATGGTGCAGGCGAATTTGGCGATGTTTGTGCGCACACGTACTGGGCCGGCAGCGGTGTAGAAAGTGCGGCGATGAAAAGCGTGCGGAACAGCGTACGGGTTTTCATATGAGTGCCTTTGCATCAGTGTGACCAGATGTTACCGCAACAGTTCACTCTTTCGTTTTTTGTTGCCGTTTGCCACCGAGCAACGCGCCGGTCGGACGTTTCGTATGGCGGCGATGCCCGGGCTCAGGTTCGGTCGTCGCGGCGACCGCACCGGCTTTCCCTGCAGGCTCGTAGGGCTTGCTGAAATCAAATTGGGGAAGATTGTTCGCGGGCGCACGCGGCAGCGTAGCGGCCTTTGCATGATGTTGGCGAGCCGTAGGGTGATTGCTGTCACGTTCACGCGCTGGACGCCGTGTGCCGCGTTCGCGCTCATTACCAAGCTCACGCGCTCCACTGCGTTCGCGCGGCGTTTCGCGATCACGAGTTCCGCCTTCAAAGTTG
>JBKJVA010000190.1:0-3687 GCA_046589675.1 Usitatibacteraceae bacterium | reverse complement strand
GCTGGTTGCCTCGGGTGCAGGTGCGGCAGCACTGGCGTGCCTGGACATGCTGGTCGCACTGGGAATGAAAATGTCGCACATCTGGGTGACCGATATTGCTGGCGTCGTGTATCGCGGCCGCAGGGAAGAAATGGACCCCAATAAGGAACGCTATGCTAAGGACACCCCGTCCCGCACCCTGGGGCAAGTAATCGATGGTGCCGACGTATTTCTCGGGCTTTCTGCGGGCGGTGTATTGAAGCCTGAAATGGTCAAGCGTATGAGTGACAAGCCGCTGATCCTGGCGCTGGCCAATCCCACACCCGAAATACTGCCGGAAGAAATTCGTGCCGTAAGAGACGATGCCGTCATCGCCACCGGACGCTCGGACTATCCCAATCAGGTGAACAATGTTCTCTGCTTCCCGTTTATTTTCCGCGGTGCGCTGGACGTGGGTGCGACATCAATCAATGAATCGATGAAACTTGCCGCTGTCCATGCAATCGCCGAACTTGCGCAGGCCGAGCAATCAGACATCGTTGCAATGGCTTATGGCGAAACTGCTGCGGGCTTTGGCAAAGACTACCTTATTCCCAAACCTTTCGACCCGCGCCTGATTGCCAAGATCGCCCCCGCCGTCGCCCGTGCGGCGATGGAGAGCGGTGTGGCAACCAGCCCGATCACAGATTGGGATGCCTACATGCAGCGGCTGGACCAGTTCGTGTACCACTCCGGGCTGATCATGAAGCACGTGTTTGTAAAGGCCAAACAGTCGCCCAAACGTATCGTGTACGCCGAAGGTGAAGAAGAACGGGTCTTACGCGCGGTGCAGATCGTGATTGACGAAAAGCTGGCGCGACCCATTCTGATCGCTCGCCCTTCGGTACTAGCCAAACGCATCGAGAAATTTGGGCTGCGGATAGAAATGGATAAAGATGTAGATGTCGTCAATCCGGAATGGGATCCGCGATATCGGGATTATTGGCAGCAATACTACCAACTCACCGCACGTCGGGGTGTCTCGGAAACCTACGCCAAGATCGAAATGCGCCGGCGCCTGACGCTGATTGGCGCGATGATGATGTATAAGGGCGCGGCAGACGGAATGGTCTGCGGCACCTTTGGCACGCACGACCTGCATCTCCATTATGTAGATCAGGTAATCGGCCGCCGCAAAGGCATCAATAATTATTACGCAATGAATGTGCTGATGCTGCCAACCCGCACCATTTTCATTTGCGATACTTACGTAAACCACGACCCCACACCTGCACAAATTGCCGAGATGACGTTGCTTGCTGCGGAAGAAATCCGCCGTTTTGGCGTGGTACCCAAGGTGGCCCTGCTGTCACATTCAAGTTTCGGCACTTCAGATGCGCCGTCTGCGGTCAAAATGCGCGTCGCACTTGGCCTCATCAACCTGCAAGCGCCAGAGCTGGAAATCGAAGGCGAAATGCACGGTGACGCCGCACTCTCTGAAAGCGTCCGTCGCGCGAGTTTCCCGGCTTCGCGATTGAAAGGAGAAGCCAATTTATTGATCATGCCGACCCTCGACGCCGCCAATATCGCTTTCAACCTGCTCAAGACGGCGTCGGGAGGTGGCATCACGATTGGCCCGATTTTATTGGGCAGCGCGATGCCGGTGCATATTGTCACCCCCACTGCCACCGTTCGGCGTATTGTAAACATGACAGCGCTGGCAGTCGTTGACGCGCAGGCCTTGCGGCGCTGAATCGGACAAGGAAAAAAGATGCTATCTGACCGCTTCGAGCACCTATTTATCAGCCCGCATGATTTCGCTGCTTCACGCGAGTTCTACGTGTCGGTACTCGGCTGGCAGGTAATGAGTGAATGGACCGACAACCACGGGAAAAGAGGCGTGATCCTCAATGGTGGCGGGGTTCGTGTCGTACTCGCCGAGCCACACGATGAAGAAAGTATCCGTAACAGCCAGGCACCACACTCTTCCACACTGCACCTCGATATTCACGATGTCGACAAACGATTCGCGCAAATTCGAAACGGTGACCACATCGTACAGCCACCGCAAATCAACCATTGGGGCACACGCTGGTTTGTGGTGCGCGATCCCGACGGCAATCTCATCGCTTTCAACGAAATGCGACAAAAGTCTTGAACCCAGGAAGTTTTAACGCACCAAAACCGTTGTTGCCGGGCGGATCAATCGGCCTCTTTGCACCATCTGGCGTTGTAAATTTGCCGCGAATGAACGCGGCGATCGCCGCACTTGCCAAACGCGGCTACCGCGTAGTGGTCACACCGGAAACGCAGATGCAATGGCGTTACTTCGCCGGAACCGACGAGCAACGCCTGGATTCATTCCACACGATGCTCGCCGATCCAACGATAGACGCGATGATGATGCTGCGCGGTGGCTATGGCTGGTCGCGGTTGCTGCATCGCATCGACTGGAATGCTGTGGCGGCCAGCCAAAAAACCTTCGTTGGTTTTAGCGACTTTACGGCCTTTAACCTGGCGGCGCTGGCACAAGCGAATCTGATCACCTTCGCCGGACCCGGTGCCGCGATCGACTTCGGCGGCGCGGACGACAAACCGGAATCGCAGGCCGACCACGCTTTCATGGAAACGCATTGCTGGCCTGCGCTCGCGGGTGAGCCCGTCAGCGTGGGGCCATTTAATGACAGCTTTACCTACCGTCCGCGCACCATCAGTGGCACCCTGTGGGGCAGTAATCTTTCATTGCTGGCGCACCTGGTCGGCACGCCTTATATGCCGAATATCGAAGGTGGCATCCTCTTTCTCGAAGAAATTGGCGAAGCACCCTACGCCGTCGAGCGCATGCTCCTGCAACTCTTTCACGCCGGCATTTTGCAAAAACAAAAAGCACTCATCCTGGCTGATTTTTCCGACTGCGATCCTGAGCCCGACCGCTTCCCCTACACGATGGAGCACGTGGTAGAAACCATGCGCGAACTGTTACCAATGCCTGTGCTGACGGGCTTGCCGTTTGGCCATGTCGCGAGAAAGCTCACCCTGCCTTTTGGTGCGGTGGCTGAACTACGTATTTTGCCGGGTACGTTCTCATTGCATTACTAAGGATGCTGCAACACCCGTCTAACCAACCGAAAACCCGCTCAGGATTAGCAGACCGAGTACGGCAAAAATGGTAGCGGCAACAACGCGTATGAGTTTAAGTGGTAGCTTCGGTGCGGCTTTTTCACCCAGTAACACCGCAGGAATATCGGCGATCAGCATCCCCAGCGTGGTGCCCGCGACGACTTGAACCAGGTCTGAATATTTGGCCGCAAGGGCGACCGTGGCAAGCTGCGTCTTGTCGCCGATCTCGGCGAAAAAGAACGTGACAAACGAGAGCGCGAATATGCCGTAAACAGAATTTGAAGTCGGTTCGCTGTCTAGCGTGTCCGGCTTCAGCGCCCAAAGTGCGATGCCGATGAAGGACAGTCCGAGCAACCAACGCAGCACTTCCGGGCTTATGGCCGAACGGATGAATTCGCCGAGTAACCCGGCGAGGGCGTGATTGAGTACAGTCGCAAAGAAGATGCCCAGAATAATGGGCACCGGCCGTCTAAAGCGTGCAGCCAGCAATAACGCGAGCAACTGGGTCTTGTCGCCGATCTCCCCGACCGCGACCACCAGCGTTGAAACAAGAAAAGCATCCATGATGACGTCCAGCGAGTCGGACAAGCATGACAAATGACATGCAAT
>JBKJVA010000048.1:0-16704 GCA_046589675.1 Usitatibacteraceae bacterium | reverse complement strand
AACCGTGACCTTCGGTGGCGTAAGAGCAACCATCGCCGCTAGCAGCTCCACCTCGATTACAACGACGGTCCCCGCCACTGCGCCCGTCGCCGTCGGAAGCGTCGTCGTCACAACTGGGGCCGGCACTGCATTGTCGGCCTTTACGGTGACGGCAACGGCACCGGGTGATGATGTGGCAATCGACGGCACGACACTTCCCAATCCATCCAAGCACGCCTTCAAGAATCCCCCGTTCCACGGCGGTTTGAACGGCGCAGGTTCGGAGGTTAACGCCTATGCAATGTCGCCAGCACGTTGCCTCACCACGCCGGCGCTTACCCGTTCATGGCAACACAACATCGACCTGATGGACTACAAGAGCAAGAACGCTTTTGACTTCTTTGTGATGCAGGCGGGGGAATCCCTTAGTTACAAGTTCACAACCCCAACTACGGATAATGGTGGAGGTTTCGTCTATAACGACGCCGCCAATGCAGTTGTCCGGCCAACCTTCATTTCAATCTCGACGAGTCCCTGCGATTTTGACGCATCAAAAATCAACGTCAGCGCCTGCTACCAAACCGGCATCAACGGTAATAGCGTGGGTTGGCACAACGGCAGTGCAGACTACGCAGGTTACTGCCGCCTGACCAAAGGCACGGTCTATTACATGAATATCCGCTTTCAGGATGCGCGCCCCGGCCTGCCGCCGAGCGACTCTTGCGTCAGCGGAAATTGTGGTGGCCTCATTCAGGTACTTTAGCCACAACGTTGCTAACATTGCGGCCGGCGAATGCCGGCCGCAATGTTTTTATCCCCCCCAAATTTCAGATCGCACATGACACTTACGCTAATTCTCCCCAAGGCGCTGATTACCAGTACCCTGCTTATATTCGCTTCAGGAATTCACGCCCAAACACCGGTGAAGCCTGACACCGTGCTGGCATCCAGCGCCCGAGCCAAAGTTACCTACGAAGATTTTCTCGCCGAGTTGGAGCGATTACCGGAAGATAATCGTCTTGAATTCATGCTCAGCCAGAAACGTGTGGCCACGGTTGTCGAGAACATGCTGATCAACAAGATTATGGCCGCAGAAGCACAGCAGTCCGGGCTGCAAAATAATCCAAAGGCGGCTGCGGAGATTCGTAACCAGACCGAAAAGATACTTGCAAAATATCGGCGTGAAGAACTCGAAGCGACCGCGCCCAAAATCGATCTGCTACCGCTCGCGCGCGAAATTTTCCTCACCCGCCTGAAGAATTTCGAGAGACCCGCTGTCTATACCAGTTGGCATACGCTGATTAAAACCAAAGACCGCACGCGCGAAGCAGCCTTGCAGCTCGCCAAACTGGTCAAGGCCAAGGTGGATGCAGGCGAGCCTCTTGAAGCGATCGCCCGACAGTACTCCGATGACGAATCCGTTACGATTAACGCCGGTTTCATCCGGCCTACGCCGCTTTCTTATATAGATGCCGGGTTCGCCACCGCGCTTGAAAAACTGAAGCCAAATGAGTCCACAATCGTCGAAACAGATTACGGCGTGCATATTGTGCGCCTGCTTAAAATGGTACCGCGTAATCGGCCCACGTTTGAAGACCTGAAGCCGGAGATGTTGGCAGAAGCAGAAAAAAACTACCGGCAACGCATTGTCGACAGCTATCTAAACAAACTTCGCAGCGACCCCGCCATGAAAGTGGATGCGGAAGCCATCGCACAAGCGCGGCCCAAGTTGCCCGAGATCCCGCCACCGCCGCCGGCTGCTGTGCCTGCAAAGCTGCTCTAGGGAAACGCCAATTAAATCGAATTTGAATGTGGTTCGATGCTTCGACATGCTCAGCACAGGCCGAGCTCACCACGTACGGAATCAACAAGTTACCGTTCGTCCTGAGCCTGTCGAAGGACTTAATCGGCGTTTCCCCAGGGCATGTTGAGCTCCCTTGGTCAGTCGACGCGTGGAGCACTGATCAAAAGGTGCATCAAGAAGGAATTTTCGGCCAGAAATCAGCATCATCGGCCGCACACCACCTCGCTGCGCCATCCGCCGCCAATTACCATGTGGAAAATGCCACGCGGCGTATACGCCACCCCCCTGCGACCAAGCGTAGTTCAATAACTCCCTAAGTGCCGATTTTGATCGCCCCTGGCCCACAACCGCTGTTATTACTGGTTCGGTTTACCGAGCGCGAAATCCTGTCGCGTTTTGCGGGGAGTGTATTCGGGCTGATCTGGGCGCTCGCCAATCCGCTGCTGATGCTCGCCATATACGCGTTCGTCTTCGGCCAACTGTTCAAAACCCGGCTTGGCGATCTTTCCACCGACAGCTACATTGTATTTCTCGCCATCGCTCTCTGGCCTTGGATGATGTTTGCCGATGGCGTGATGCGCGCCATGCAAAGCGTGCAAGCCAATGCACCTCTGGTAAAGAAAGTAGCGTTTCCGCATTTACTGCTGGTGTTGGCTGCGGTCAACAGTGTATTCCTGGTGCACCTGGCGGGTTACATCGTGGTACTTGTCATCCTCGCCGCCACCGGGGCGACGCTTCATCTCACCGGACTTCCATCTGCATTACTCGCAATTACAACGCTATATTTACTGGCGGTAGGTTTGGGCGCCTTTTTCGCAGCGTTACAAACGCTGTTGCGCGATGTCGAACAGGTGGTTGCACCGGCGATAATGATGCTGCAGTTTCTTACCCCTGTGCTCTATCCGGTCTCGGCTATTCCGCAAGCCTACCGGCACTGGTTCGCATGGAACCCGTTGACCGATGTAATGCAGCGACTGCGGGACGGCTTTCTGCTGGGCTCAACTCCGCAATTGGGTGATTTGTCGATGTTGTTGGTCGCGACCGTAGTGGCTATCATAGGCATAAGTTTTTTCGTACGCTTGTCACCGTACTTTGAGGACTTTCTTTAGCAGCCAGGCTGCTAGCAACCATTTTATGTAAAACGATCGGCGCAGAACGTAGCCGTCAATGCCTCGCCACGTTGCAAAACGCGTCCGGAGGCAAGCAGGAAGGTGCCTGGTGGGCATGTGAAAATTGTAGCGGTATCAATGATTGGCAATGAAGCTGATGTGGTCGAGTGCTTTGTTCGCCATACCTTGAAGCTGGTTGATCGTTTGGTCATCATCCTTCATCGTAGTGTTGACGGCACAGCCGATATTGTCAGATCGCTGAAAGAAGAAAGGCTGCCGATACAAATTGAACCGGTCCGCTTTGAAGGGTTCAGCCAAGGGCGCGAGATGAGCTTTGTGGCGAAGGCATTGCTTGCGCATACTGATCACACAATTCGCGCAAATTATGTGGTGCCGCTCGACGCCGATGAATTCCTGAAACTCCCCTCCGCAGATTATCTCCAGCGAGCGCTGCCAGCCGTGCCCGGTGAATATTTTGCGGCGACACGCTGGCAGAATTACTTCCCCATGCGGGTTGACGATTTGATAAATCCGCACACATTGCGAGCCATCACCCATTGCCGACAAGATGATAACGACCCTTGCTACAAAGTGATGTTAGGCCCTGGTTTTTTGCATGACCGGGCCAGCCTCTTCGAGGGATCGCACTGTGTGATGTGGGAAACGCAAACAGGCCACAAGCCGGCACCATGCATCGAATTGAAGGCCATCCGTCTCGCCCATTTCCCGGTTCGTTCGCGGTTTCAGTTGGCCCGCAAAGCGCATATCGGTGCACTTGCGAAAAGCCTAACATCCGGCAATGCAACTGCGGGACTCGGTACGCATTGGCAGGGCCTACTCGAACAAGTGACAACCCATACCGATATGACGTTCGAACGGTTGCGAAGTGTTGCTTTTCATTATCCCCAGACGTTTTGCGCCGATGGCGTGATCGATGAAAGCAAGATCGCTCACAGCCCCATGGCATGCAATTTCGACCTGCGCTACTCGCACTTGATTCGCACCGATCTCGAAAGCATTCTCGCCGATTGGGTTCGCGCGTAGCACCGGTAAATTCAAAGGGACTCATCGAGATCTTCCATATTCTTTGACCGCACAGAAATTGAGCACCACTCCAGCTTTGCACGACTGGCCCCGCCATTAATCACGGCAACCATATTTGAGGCCCTTGCCAACGCACTTCTGAACCGGAAATGGAACAGCTGCGGAATTTCCGGGCCGAACAAGTTTTGTTTCAAAAATCTGTACGGATGAAGCGCTGTCGCAATTACGCAGCCGATGTTGGCGCGCACAGGAGCGGCGTCGACTCGCTTATAATTTTGGTCTCACCCAACCCGACGCAAATTCGTTGGTCCTCTCGCAATTACAAACCCATTAGCTGAATTACTTTGTCTGCCCCCGTCTCGAACCACCTCATCCGCCTGAAAAGCATCGGCAAGGACTATCCCATCATCCGCACTGGGGCAGGAAGGTTACAAACTGTTTTTGAGCTGTTGACCGGACGTGCCGTACACGACTATTATCGCGCCGTTGAAGACATCAGCATCACCATCCGGCGGGGCGAGTCGTGGGGAATTATTGGTGAGAATGGCGCCGGTAAATCGACTTTGCTGAAAATCATTGCCGGCGTGGTCAAAGCCTCGCGGGGCACGATTGCAGTGCAGGGGCGCATCAGTGCACTGCTGGAACTGGGTACCGGCTTTCATCCTGAATACAGTGGCCGCGACAACATTTTCCTTGCCTCTGCATTGATGGGCTGGACCCGTAGCGAGACCAACGCGCAGCTCGATGCGATCTTGAGCTTTGCCGATATCGGCACGCACATCGATCAAACGGTTAAGACCTACTCATCAGGAATGGTGGTGAGATTGGGCTTCGCGGTTGCCACCGCACTGGCACCGGATCTGCTCGTGACCGACGAAGTGCTCGCCGTCGGCGACGAGTCATTTCAAAAAAAATGTCTGCGCTGGATGGAGGAATTCCGTGCCCGAGGTGGCACTTTGTTGCTGTGTTCGCACAGCATGTATCACGTGCAGTCGCTTTGCCAGCAAACCATGTGGATTCACGACGGTAAAATGCGCATGCAAGGTGAATCCTTCGAGGTGACGCAAGCCTATCTTGCCTATCACGAAGCCAAGAACCGAAAGGATGTGTCTACTCAATTGACCGCGCCGGCGTTGAACGCACCCTTCCCGATGCTGGTCGCGCTGTGGATTGAAGACAACACGGGCAGCGGCCGCGAGCTGTTTGATATGTCGGAAGACATCTGGCTGTGTGGCACCTACCAATCACCAGAAGATCAGCCAACCGTGCTCATGGCGGGCATTATCCGCATGGACGGCACCCCGGTATTCGGGACATTTTCCAATGACGCCGATTTTGAATCGAACCGGCTGGCATCGCGCCTGTTTGGATTTCGCGTCATCTTCCGGCGTCACGCACTGCTGCCGGGCATGTACCACCTGCGCGCGCACACCCTCGACGACCATGGGCTGCGCATGTTCGACACCCGCGAAGTGTCCATCACCATCCGTGGCCAGACGCGTGATCATGGCTTTGTCCGCCTCGAACACGAGTGGACACCCGGTCACCAGCCGCCGCGCTGACAATGTCGACCAACCTGACCCCAGAGCTGCGCGCGCTTGCTCAGCAAGCGTTCCAGCATCAATCGGCGGGGCGCTATGCAGAAGCTGCGCAAGGCTACCTGGGCGTGCTCTCGCGTGTCCCGGATCTCTGGTCGGCGTGCTACAACCTAGGGCTGGTCTATCAGCACCTCGAGCGCTTGCCTGAAGCGGCCGAAATGTACATTCGTGCGGTAAAGCTCAATCCGCAGCTTGCCCAAGCCCACAACAATCTGGGCAATGTGCTCAAGGCGCTCAAAAACGACGCAGCAGCCATCGACGCTTACCAGCACGCTATCGCGCTCAATCCGCAACTCTCCGAAGCCAGTTACAACCTTGCAACCATGTTGCAGGTACGCGGTGAGCACACTGCAGCAAACGAAATGTTTCGGAAGACGGTCGCAATCAATCCAATGCATTTATTGGCGTGGGACGCACTATATCGCAGCCTGCTTGGGCTGAGACGGTACGAAGAGGCCAAAGAGGTATTTCTCGAATGGGACCGCGCGATGCCGCCATGCCCTGAACTGGTGACGGCTGGTCTCGCACTATGCCGTCCGATCGGCGATCCTGCATTCGAGGCGCGCTATCTCGCGTTGGCACTTGACTGGCCTTTCGCCAATATAACGCCAGAGCAATTCGTGCCGGTGCTCGGCATGATGCAATATTTCGACGTTACGCGCGAGCAACTCCTCGCATGCTATCGCCGCTACGATGCCGCTGTTGCAGCGAAAAATCCGGTGGCGATCCCGCTACTGCCACGACGCGCGGCAGATACACGGTTACGCATCGGTTACGTATCTGCCGATTTTCGCCGCCACGTGATGGGGCGCTGGATGCTGGAGGTTATCTCCAGACACAATCGCAGCCGCGTCAGCATCTTTCTTGTCTCGACCTGCCCGCCGCGCGAATACGACGCCTTCACGGACGCGTTTCGCTCTCACGCCGACGGTTTTGCCGATATCAGCGAAATGGACGATTTCACGGCCGCCAAAAATATCGCCGAGGCCGATCTGGATATTCTGGTGGACCTTGCCGGACACACCATGGCGGCGCGTCCCGGAATATACGCGCACCGTCCTGCGCGAAGCATCGTCACCCATCTCGGTTATCACGGTTGTCTCGGCCTCAGCGCAGTGGATTACAAGTTGACCGACCACATCGCTGATGGTCCTGATGCGGCGCAATTTCAGATTGAGAAGCCGTTCGCGCTCGATACCTGCGTATTCCCGTTTGTGCGCGGGGCACGCGCCGACGTTGACCTCGCCCCGGGTGGCATTCCAGAACTTGATGGCAAGTTTGTCTTTGCCGCGTTCACCAATGAACTCAAACTTTCATCTCGCTGCCTCGCCGTTTGGCGACGGGTATTGGACGCGCTGCCGGAGGCGGTGCTGCTATTCTCGCCACCATCTGCCACGCAGCACGCCGGCATCTCACGCATCATGGCTGGTGCAGGGATAGACAATTCGCGCATCGCGTTTCTGCAGGTGCCGGTCGAGGAAGCGTTGTGGCGGGCGCGCTATAGGCTGGTAGACGCGGTACTGGACACCTTTCCCTACGCCGGAGGTGACACCACGTTGGCGGCGCTGGACATGGGCGTGCCGGTCGTCACGCTGAATGGGTTGCGTCATAGCGAACGTGTGGGAACCAGCATTCTTAGCTATCTGGGCATCACCGAGACTATCGCCAACAGCGAGGATGAATTCGTTGCGATTGCCGTCAAGCTGGCGCGCGATGCCCAGTTTATGGCCCAAACCAGACAGCGTATCGAGATTGCAGTAGCGGCGACGGACGTTCAGGCCTATACGCGGGCGCTCGAAGACGCGTATGTCAAGATTGCAGCCGAGAAGCCCGTGGCGATGTCAATGACGCTCTCCGCGCGGCAGTTTTTCCAGTCGTTGCGTGACGCGATTCAACGACATCGAAAAGCGCCTGCCATTGATGAGCAAAATGCCGCTGCCGCAATATACGCTGCGTTGAGGACGGAGCAACCCAACTATGTGCCGCTACTGCGCGCACAAGGTGAACTCGCGCAAACGATGGGCAATCTGGCCCTCGCGGCAGAATGTGCAAACGAGTTATTGCGGCAGTTGCCGAATGATCTTGATGTGCGCTTGTCGTCAGCCGGATTTTTGATTGACGATGGCGCGCCTGCTGAAGCCCTCAACGTCCTCCCGCCGATTGCCGACGACGGCGAGAATGACCTGCGCGTGCTCAAGTTGTATACGCGCGCGCATGCCAAATTGGGCCAATGGGACGCTGCGCTCAGCTATAGCAAGCCCGCGGTTGTTTTGGCACCCGCTGATGTGCAGGTCTTGTTCTGGCACGGGTTGGTGCTTTCGCACACCGGTGAAGCCGAGAGTGCGCTGACGTTTCTCAACCGCGCGCTCGTTCTTGCACCCGATCATGTTGAAGCGGCCTATAACGCCGGCGTGATTTTGGCTGAACTCGGTAATTCAGGTGATGCGGAAACGGTATTTCGCCGTGTAATTGCGGCGCCTGCAGCACGTGCAGAAGCGGCAGTAAGGCTCGCCGCACAATTACGGCTTCTTCAATTGTTGTGGATGCAAGGCAGGTACGAGGAATGGGCGGCTGAAGGCCAGCAGTTCGTCGACGCGTATCCGGATTTGCCGCGCGCACGGCTGATTGCGTCCCGAATCGCGCGTCACTGTGGACACCTCGAACGAGAAACGGAAATTCTGCAGCCATTGGCAGAAACCGTTGTTACGCTCCATGACGATGTCATCGTGGTGGAACTGGTTGGCGAGTTACTGGCAACATTACGTTATCAGGATGTCCCCGCGCCGCTGTTGCAGCGTTTGGCGAATCGTTTTCGGGACGCCGCTCGCGCCATTTACCCGGCGTCATTGCCACCGTCACCGGCGACGCAGCCGGCGGCAATGACAACAGCGTCATTGCGGATAGGCTATCTGGTCGATTTTTCCCAGCCGTTTGTCACGGACCTCATGCATTTTCTCGTCATCCATCATGATCATAGGCGCGTGAAAGTGCATGTGTATGCCATCAGTCCCCTCGACACTGCCAATCGGGAAAAGCTTGAGTCCGCGGGCGCACGGCAAATTTCCGTGGCTACGCTTGATGAATACCGCGCCGCACAAGCAATTCGGGCGGACAAGCTCGACATTCTGGTCGATGTCGCAGCCTTCGGGCCTTACGCCAAACCGGGCGTATTGTCCTACCGTCCGGCGCGTGTTCAGCTTTCGTTACCCGGACTCACCCAACCTGCGGCCATTGGTGAGCTCGATTATCGTTTGTCCGATACGGTGGCCGATCACGATGCAGCCAACGAGACAGATTTCACCGCGCCGTTACTTGTGGAGGGCTGCGTCTTTCCATTGTTGCCTGCCGCCCAGGTGCCGTTGCCGCCGCGCGTGCAACTTGGTATCGACAGGCAGGTTCCGGTGTTCGGCGTACTCGCATCGAGTGCGCGACTTTCGTCACGCTGCCTCACTACCTGGAAAGCACTTTCCGACAAGGTGCCGGCAGCCATTTTTTTTGTCTGCCCCATGCTTTCGGCTGATCGCGAGCCGCTCAGGAAACTCCTGTTGGCTGGCGGTATCGATGCCTCACGCATTCTGATGCTGTCCGCTTCGTACCCGAGGCCGCGCGATCTCTCTCTGGCGGGCGTGGTTGATGTCATCCTCGACACCATGCCCGGCAGCGACTATTTCAGTACGCGCGCAGCGATTCTCGATTCGATCCCGATCGTGAGCATGGCCGGGCGGATGTTTGAGGAGCGCGTTGCACTTACGCTACTAAGCCACCTCGGCGATCGCTCCACGGTCGCAGCCAGCGGTCGCGATTATATCGATCTCGCTGCGAACCTGGTGTTGGACCAAACGACGAGACAGAGCCGGGGTAATCGCCAGCAGGCACTATTGGAGAAATCTTGCCTGACCGACATGCAGCACTATACGGCGCGCGTTGAAAACGCGCTGTTTCGTGCGGTCGCTGCTTCTGACGCTGCAGCCGCTGCCACCACAGAGCGGGCGGACCTGGCGTTATGACGGCCCGCATCAGCGAGGCACGGCGTTCGTTGCAGAGCGGGCGTCCAGAGCTCGCCTTTACGCAGTTGTCACAAATCGTATCGGCAGAGCCGGCGAACGCAGAGGCATTCAGTTTGCTGGCGATGGCCTGCGTTCGTACAGGCAGACTATCCGAGGCGCAGCAGGCAATTCAGCGCGCCATCGAAATCAATCCGCAGAACGCGGACTTTCATCTGACTGCGGCCAATATCGAACAAGATCTGGACCGTTTTGATACTTGCGAACAGTTGCTTCGTCAGGCGCTGCGCCTGCGCCCGACCTTTGCACAGGCGCATAACAATCTCGGCATCGTGCTGGCAGATGTTGGCAGGGTCGAAGAAGCGCGCAACGCCTTTAACGAAGCAATTCGCATCAATCCGCAGTATGCCCGCGCATACGCTAATCTGGCTGCCGCCCAGATGCGACTACTGCAATTACCGGAGGCGTTGATATCTGCCCAGCGTGCCACCGAGCTGCAGCCGGACTATGCGCATGCACACCATCTCCTGGCCAATGCCCACACGATGCTGGGTGACCCCGGCGCGGCGGAAATTGCACTCAACATCGCATTGCGGCTGAAACCGGATCTGGTCGAATCGGCGATGCTACTGGCGCAAGTTTTGAGCAAGCTAAAGCGACCGGACGACGCTGAGCGGGTGATTCGACAGGCGCTGACGTTGTCACCCGCACGCGCCGAGCTGTGGACCTGGTTGGGGGATATCGTTGGTGGCCGCGACGATCTGTCCGGTGCACTGGATGCGTATCAGCGTTCGCTTGAATTGCGACCAAATGATGTGACCACCACCGCGCGTGCGGCACTGATGCTTCCGAATATCTACATGAGCGAAGCACAGGTCGCCGCCTGTCGGGAACGCTATGCGCGTGGCGTTGACCATTTGCTTGCAAACGTTGAGACCCTGTCGAAAACAGTTGTCCGCGAACGCTTTGGCGATGTGGTGCCCAGCAATTTTCTGCTTGCTTATCAGGGTTGCGACGACAAGGCTCTCCAGCGCCGTTACGCAGACTTTATTCACACGCTGGTGTTGCGGGCCATGCCGGAACAAGTGCATGTGCTGGAAACGTTACGCCGACGCACCAGCGCCGACAGAAGAATCCGCGTGGGGTTCTGCAGCCGATTTTTTTATCGCAGTACCGTCGGCAATTATTTTGCGAGCTGGATCACTGATCTTGATCGCAGCGTTTTCGAGACATTTGTTTACCATACCCATGTCATTGAGGATGAAGTGGTCGCGCAGTTGCGGGACGCCGCCGATCACCACGTACAGGGCGCAGAAAACTTTGCATTTTTCTTGCGGCGCATTGTTGCCGATGAGCTCGATATCCTCATCTACCCAGAACTGGGCATGGATCTGATGTGCTTCCTGCTGGCCGCGTTGCGATTGGCACCCGTGCAGATCTGTGCCTGGGGTCATCCCGTGACGCCAGGACACCCAAGCATTGACCATTACATTTCCTGTGCAGCCATGGAGCCGGTCAATGCCAGGCAACATTACAACGAACACTTGTTGACCCTGCCGGGTATCGGCACGCGTTACGATTTGCCAACGGTGTCCTCTGAAGTAGCCAATAAAACCAGAGCCGACTATCAGTTGCCGGAAGACGCAAATCTGTATTTTTTTCCGCAGTCGCTGTTCAAAGTGCATCCGGCCAATGATCGCTTGCTGGTCGCTGCCATGGCCAACGACCCCAAAGGTGTGCTGGTGATGTTTGCCGGACAGAATCAGGGTGTCACCCAGAAGTTTGTCGCCCGCCTGTCAGCAGCGTTTGCGGAAAAGGGCATCACGCCGCAGGGGCGTGTAAAGCTGCTGCCTTTCTTGACCCACGATGATTACAAACGCATCAATGCTTTGTGCGATGTGATGCTGGACACACTCCACTGGTCCGGTGGCAATACCTCACTCGATGCTCTTGCAATGGGCTTGCCGATTGTCACGTTGCCGGGCGAGTTCATGCGCGGTCGGCAGACGATGGGCATGCTCATGTTGCTCGGTGTCGAAGAACTGATTGCGACCTCGGCTGATGACTACCTGGCCATCGCCAGGCGGTTGGCGACGGACAAACACTACCGAGGTGAAATTTCCGTGAAAATTCTTGCAAACACGACGCGCCTGTTCAATGACGCCGCGCCAACAAAAGCACTCGGAGATATATTGCGGGGGTTGATTGGGGACGTGAGCGCCGCGCCGCAGCGGGACAGGTTTCAGCAGCGAGAATGACACTGCCTCCTGCCACCCCCGACAATCGGTCATCGACCGGGCAGCGCGCGAGCGTTCTCTACAAAGCGGGCGATATCGGTGCGGCCATCGATATTCTGGAAGGCCGTGTCAGGACCCATCCGGAAGATCTCACCGCCTGGTGCACCCTGGCCAGAATGCTGACCGAAACGTGGCAATTTGCGCGTGCCGATGCGGTGATTGCCCATGCATTGACAGCGTTCGGCCCGGATCCAGCGCTGTTGTCCTTGCAAGTTTTTGTCAAGCAGGAGCTGGGGCTTTCCGATCAGGCGTGCGACATTGCGTTGTGTGGCGCAGCGTTGTTTCCGGATCGGCTCTCGTTCCAGTTCGATTCAAGGCTGCTGCTACCGATGGTCTATACAGACAAAGCTGATCTGCAGACATGCCGACAACGCTATGCAAACGGTCTTGCCGAGCTTGAATCGATGCTGCCGCTCATGCAACAAAACCCTGCGCGTATTTACGCACTGGAACGCAGCAATTTCCTGCTGGCCTATCAGGGCGAAGATGATCTGCCTTTGCAATGCCGCTACGCCGGTATCATCGGTTCGATGATCGCGGCGGCGGATCCGGCATTGCGGGAGCTTCCAAAGCGACCTTCACCTTCACCATCGCCGACGCGTGGCCGAAAAACTCGCGTCGGCTTTGTTGGCAAGTGGTTTTTCTCCTGTACGGCAGGAAATTATTTTGAACGCTGGGTTACGCGTCTGGATGCGACACGCTTTGAACGTTTCGTTTACTACACCGGACACACCAACGATGAGGTCACGGCGCGCATCGGCACTGCCGCCGAGCATTTCACGCGTTTGCAAGGCGATGTGTGCACCAACGCGCAGCGTATTCGCACCGATGAATTGGATATTTTGGTCTATCCGGAAGTCGGCATGAGCACAGGCTCCTATTTGCTCGCGAGTTGTCGCCTGGCACTGGTACAGTGCGCCGCGTGGGGGCATCCGGTCACCACCGGTAACAGCGCCATCGACATTTATTTCAGTTGCGGGCAGATGGAGCCGGCCGACTATGCAGCCCATTATTCAGAGCGCGTGGTCCTGCTCGAAGGCATAGGTGTCGATTTTGCAATGCCTGCGGTTGAGTCGGCTGGTGTGCGTAGCGATTTTGGCTTACCCGCAACCGGCAGGCTGTATGTCTGTCCCCAATCACTCTTCAAGATTCACCCGGACATGGATGAGGCGCTAGCCAACATTCTCGAAGCCGATAGCGCTGCCGTGCTGGTTTTTTTTCAAGCGGACAGCCGCGCCGTCACCATGGCATTCGCGGATCGGTTGACCAAAACACTGGCGGCTCGCAAAGTCAATGCAAAGGGGCAGATCAAATTCCTGCCTCGCTTAAGCACGGTTGCTTTTCGCAACGTCCTCAAGCTCGCCGATGTTGTGCTCGATCCATTCCATTGGTCGGGCGGTGGCACCAGTCTTGACGCTTTCGCAGCCGATGTGCCAGTGGTGTCTTTGCCCGGACGTTTTATGCGTGGTCGCCAGACCGCAGCGATGTTGAGGATGCTGGGCGCCGAAGCCTTGATCGTAGCGGATGCGGACGCTTACGTCCTGACCGCTATCGAAGTCGCGACCAATCAAACATTGAACCGCGATCTACGTGCTCTGATTAGCGCCAACAAGCGCGCTCTGTTTGATCGAGACGACCTCAACGGTCAATTCGCCGATGCACTTTACCGACTCACGCAGGAGCCTCCCAAGGCGGCAGTCGGTGTTTGATATCCGGTCGTCCGGTATGCCAACAGGGAACTTCTAATAACCTCAAAATTTCGTCATTCCAGCGAAGGCTGGAATCCAGTACATCGTTTAATCAAGTACTTGGGTGGACTGGGTCCCAGCCTACGCTGGGACGACGGGGTTTTTAGAAGTTCCCAACAACGTAAGTCTAGCACCGGGGCGGTCCGCAGGCCTAAAAACATCGGTAAGGCGCACCAGTGCTAGTGTTTGTTTAATTAATTGGAGTCCGCTTGCCGAGAGCCCACCTGCCTGCGAGCGCGCGGATCCGAACGCGCTGCGTTTGATCTCGATCAAAAACCTTAAACGCGATTGCTCCGATGATGTCACGTGTGAAGCCGTTGGCCGCACCGGGTCGGCTTGCGTCAAACCAGCCGATCACCAGATCGACAAAATGAAGGTCATCGCATGGGAATGTTGGCAAACAAGAAGATCCTCATTACCGGGCTGCTGAGCAACCGCTCGATAGCCTATGGTGTCGCAAAGGCCATGCATCGCGAGGGCGCGGAGCTGGCGTTCACGTATCAGGGTGAAGGCGTGCGCGAGCGCGTGACCAGGCTGGCAACAGAATTTGGCGCAAACCAGGTCTTCGCCTGTGATGTCGCCAGCGATGAGCAAATCAGCGAATTGTTCATGCAACTCGGGAAATCATGGGATGGCCTCGATGGCATTGTGCACGCGATTGCCTATGCGCCGCGCGAGGCGCTCGCCGGGGATTTTCATGAAGCTGTTACGCGCGAGAATTTCCGTATCGCCCACGACATCAGCTCTTACAGCCTGGCCGCGCTGGTCAAGGGCGGGCTACCGCTGATGCAGGGACGCAATGCAGCCGTGGTCGCAATGACTTACCTCGGTGCCGTGCGGGCGGTTCCAAATTACAACGTCATGGGGCTTGCCAAAGCGAGTCTCGAAGCGTGCGTGCGCTACCTCGCCTTCAGTCTCGGTCCGCAGGGTATCCGCGTCAACGGCATTTCCGCCGGGCCGATCAAGACACTGGCCGCCGCCGGCGTGGGCGATTTCAACAAGCTGCTCAGTCATGTCGAAAAGAATTCGCCACTCAAGCGCAATGTGACTACCGAGGAAGTCGGCAACACGTCGGCGTTTCTGTGCAGCGACCTGGCCAGCGGCATCAACGGGGAAATCATATATGTCGATGGCGGTTTCAATATTTCCGGCCTCGCCAAAGACTAATGGGGGATGCAACCATGTTGAACCCCGAACCCGTTGCTAACCCGGTTTTGCGTATCAAGGGTAAAGCGCTGCTGCCAATCGTACAGGGCGGCATGGGCGTCGGCATCTCTGCGCATCGGTTGGCGGGGCACGTTGCCCGCGCGGGGGCAGTCGGCACACTATCGAGCGTAGATCTGCGGCGCCATCATCCAGACCTGATGGCGCAAACCGCAAAAAGCCGCGACAAAGAACTTATTAACCGGGTAAATTTGCTTGCCATTGACCGCGAAGTACGCGCGGCGCGCGAGATTGCCGACGGCAATGGCTTGATCGCCGTAAATGTCATGCGGGCAGTCACGGAATACGCAGCCAACGTGCGTCAATCGTGCGAATCCGGTGCCGGAGCAATTGTCGTCGGTGCCGGTCTGCCGCTCGATCTGCCGGATCTGACCGCCGCATATCCCGAGGTCGCGTTGATCCCGATCCTTTCCGACGCGCGCGGTATCGCCATCGTGCTCAAGAAATGGCTGCGCAAATCGCGCCTGCCGGACGCCATCGTCATCGAACATCCACGCTTTGCGGGCGGACATCTGGGTGCAGCGAAGATCGAGGACCTGGCAGACCCACGCTTTGATTTTCCCCGCGTGCTCGAAGAGACCTTCACGGTGTTTAAGCAGTTGGGCATCGAACGCGAACAGGTGCCCCTTATTCCCGCAGGCGGCATCAGTACACCCGGGCAGGTGCAAGAATTGTTTGCGCTGGGTGCCAGTGCCGTGCAGATTGGCACTCCCTTTGCCGTCACCGAGGAGTCCGACGCACATGCCAATTTCAAGCGCGTGCTGGCCGACGCCAAACCGGAGGACATCGTCACTTTCATGAGTGTCGCCGGACTACCCGCACGCGCCGTCAAAACGCCGTGGCTGGAAAAATATATGGCCAAGCTGCCGGTGCTGCAAGGTCGCGCCAAAGTGCGCGCCGACTGCACGCTGGCTTTCGACTGTCTCGAGCAATGCGGGTTACGCGACGGTATCGCACGCTTCGGCCAATTCTGCATTGACCATCACCTCGCGGCGGCGCTGGCCGGCGACGTTGAGCACGGACTGTTTTTTCGCGGTGCCGCAGCGCTGCCATTCGGTAAACAGATTCGTCCGGTCAAGGATCTGATCGAATATCTGTTGTACGGCAACATGCCGGAAGATTGTGTGTCGGCAGGTTGATCCCGTAATGCTTGCTCGTTAACGCCGGTTCAATGTTGACCGATGGATTACTTCTTCATCAAGAATCTGCACATTGCAAGCGTCGCGCTAAGCGGATGCCTGTTTTTGCTGCGAGGGATCTGGATGCTGTGTGATTCAGCAATGCTGCAGCGGCGCTGGGTGAAAATCATCCCGCATATTGTTGATACCTTGCTGTTAACCAGCGCAATCATCATGATGATCATGAGTGGGCAATATCCGTTCGCGCAAGACTGGCTTACCGCCAAGCTGCTCGCGTTGTTCGCCTATATCGGCATCGGCACAGTCGCCTTGCGAGGCAGAAGCAAGGTGGTGCGGGTGTGGGCATTCATCACCGCGCTGGCGGTATTTATTTATATCGGATCAGTGGCAATCACCAAACAGGTGCTTATTTTTGCTTAGGGCCCTGGCGAAATCGTAAAGGGACTCGCCGCCGACATCGTGGTTTTTTGCATGATCTAAATCATGGCCGGTTGATATAGTTGCCTGGACGGTGTTTACCCCGTTGACGCCACACTATGTGGTGGTTATCGTGTGCCAACACCACTATGAATGGCACACACATGCAATTGAATGCAGAGAATCTCGAACCCGTTGCGGCTGTCCTGGCGCGTGTAAACAAGCGCGACGGCGCGTCGGTGCCGTTCGATTCGCGCAAGATCATGCGCGCGATTGCCAAGGCCGGACAGGTGACCGGCGAATTCGGCCAACCCGAGGCCGATGATCTTGCAGGGCAGGTC
>JBKJVA010000031.1:0-1248 GCA_046589675.1 Usitatibacteraceae bacterium | reverse complement strand
GTTAAGCCCCAGGCCGTGCGTGACAATGGACACGGGGAAATTGGCGGTCATTTTCGCACCCGCCAGATAGAGGGCGACCGGTGGACCTGGCACATTCGAGATTACGATGTTTGCGACTACCGGAATGCGATTAGTCGAGACGGCCAATTTGTAAAGCGGCGAAATTATACTCAACAACCAGGGGATACCTAGCGAGGGCATGTCCATCGGCATCACATTTTTCATGGTGCCGGTAATGGCTTTGGATTTTTTGCTGGCAGCGATGATTGCGGCGAGACGCTTTTCGGGGTCGGCAATCTGGGTGGCCATATTCACCAGCATCATTGTCACCTGATTACTTTGCGAGGTGTCGCTAGGCGCGCGCAGACTCACCGGAATCGCGCCAATCATCGGTTTGGCGAGTACTTTCGCATCCTTGGCAAAATAGCGGCGCAGTGCGCCGGCCACCACTGCCATAACGATATCGTTGAGCTTGGCGTCAAAGTGTTTGGCGATAAGCTTGGTGTCTGCCAATGAGAGTTGCAAACCGACAAATGCGCGCTTGCCGCTGATCGCCACGTTAAACGGCGTACGCGGCCCCAGCGTGATACCGCCGGGAATTTTCTTGAGTAAAGACTTGGCGGCTATTTCGGGTGAGTCACCTGGTTTGAAATCGGCCAGTTCGGGAATTCCGCTCCCCTGTTCTGACGGCGCACCGGCTTTTTTCGCCTGTGATGCCGATAGCGCCATCGATCCCACTTGACCGATCAACTTCACCGCATCGGGCACCGCCCGCAAAATTTTTCCATACTGCGCAACGGTGTTTCTGAATGCGGCGGATAACATCTTCGCCGTCGATGGCGGCAGCCGTTTGGCTTTTTCTTCTGCGGATTCGACCAGCCGAGGCGTCGGCTCAGTATCAAACATCGCCTGCGCCAATGCGACACCACCCTGGCCATCGAGTGCGGCATGATGGATCCGGCTCGAAAATGCGACCTGTCCGCTCTGCAATCCTTCGATGACGGTAAATTGCCAAAGCGGACGGTCACGGTCGAGCATGCCCTCGTGCAATCCGGCAACCAGCGCTTCGAGTTGCGCCTGCGTGCCAGGCTTGGGCAGCATTCGGTGACGAATGTGGTAATCGAGATCCAGGTCTGCGCCGCCCAGCCAGATGGGGTTAACCAAATCGAGCGGCATGAAGGCAAGCTTGCGCGAAAACAGCGGGGCCAGATGCATGCGGCTGATAAGATGCGCGCGAATTTTTTTATA
>JBKJVA010000072.1:0-6511 GCA_046589675.1 Usitatibacteraceae bacterium | reverse complement strand
CGTCACTTTCACCACCTCGCCGCCAAACCGCTGGCGTTGCGCGTAGACCTCGACGTCAACCGTCAGCGAGGTGCGCCCAACCTTCACCACGTCGGCATAGAAGCTGACCAGATCGCCGACCAGCACCGGCTGCTTGAACTGAAACGAATTCACCGACACGGTCACGACTTTGCCGCGTGCCCGCACCGTGGCCGGAACGCTGCCGGCCAGATCGACCTGTGCCATCACCCAGCCGCCGAAAATGGTGCCGTGCGCGTTGGTGTCGGCTGGCATCGGGATGATGCGGATAACCGGCTGCCGGTCCGTTGGCAATCGGGCCATTTCGCAGCCCGGTTTGTTCGATTCTTTGTTCACAGCAGGTGTCCCTTGTACATATCGTCGATCGCGCTCGCATACTTCTGGAAAATGACATTGCGTTTGAGTTTAAGTGTCGGCGTGATGAGACCGTTGTCGATAGTCCATTTCTCACGCGCAACTGCCACCTTGCGAATACTGGCGTAACCCGGAAATTGTTTGACCAGCTTGCTGATACGTTGCACCAGAAATTTTTCTGACTTCTCCCGACCTTCGGCGTCGAGCCGCGGATCGAGTTGTGCTTCGGCCGCCGTGCGTCCCCATTCTTCATCGTTGAGCACCACGATGGCAGAGAGGTAGGGCTTGGCTTCACCATACACCAGCACTTGCTCGAATAGCGGGTCCATCTGAATGGCCATTTCCATATCCACCGGCGGCACCTTCTCGCCATTGCCAAGCACAATGATTTCCTTGATACGACCGGTGATGTGGATGAAACCATGTTCATCAATCTTTACCTGATCACCGGTGTTCAGCCAGCCGTCTTCTGAAAGTACCGCGCGCGTTGCCTCGGGATTATTCCAGTAACCCATCATGATGTTGGGGCCGCGTGCCATCAGGACACTGTTTTCGCCAATGCGCGTTTCCACGCCGGGAACAGCCGGACCGACTGAACTCGGATCATTGCGTTCAAGCAGATTGACTGCCAACAGGGGCGATGCTTCCGTTAAACCGTAGCCCTGACAAATCGGCAAGCCGAGACCGACGAATACTTTCGACACGGCAGGCGACAGGGCGGCACCGCCCGCCACCGCGAAACGAAGCTTGCCACCCAGCCGCGCCAGCATTTTTTCAGCGACGAGTTTCTCAAGTATTGGCCACAGCAGAAACGTCGCCTTCCATGGTCCACGTCCGTTCTGGTATTCAAAACGACTCCAGCCCACCTCTACTGCGAAATCAAAAAGTATGCGTTTGGTGGGCGAAGCTTTTCTTAATTGCTCATTAATCGCCGCGAGAAAGCGTTCATAAATACGCGGCACTGAAAAAATGATGGTGGGCTGGACGATGCGAAAATCTTCGGCGAGCTGTGGAATTGAACGCGAAAATACCATCGATGCGCCGGATACAACATTCAGATAGTAATCCGCGGTGCGCTCGAACATATGTGACAACGGCAGGAATGACAGAAAAACATCGTCAGGGAAAACGTCATAGACGGCGAGGCCCGACTGCACGTTCGACAAAATGTTGCGATGGGACAGCATTACCCCCTTGGGCTTGCCGGTGGTGCCGCTGGTGTAAACGATCGTCGCCAGATCACTAGACGTTACTGGCGGACGATCAAAACTGCCAGGATTGTCGGGTAGCCAGTCGGACAACAATTGCAAGCGTGGTTCATCGGCATCAATGACGGGTTTGATCGTCAGGATGCGCTTCAATGTGCTTAGCTGGTCGCGCACTGTTTTCAATCGCTTCCAGTGTTCTTCCCCGTCGATCACGATCAACTTTGCATCGGCATCGTTAAGGATAAAAGCCACGCTTTCCGGGCGGTCATCGACGAACAGCGGCACGGTGACGAGGCCATGCGCAAACGCGCCTTGATCGGCGACGATCCAGTTGACGCTGTTCTTCAACATGATCGCCATGCGCTCACCCGGCTGCAAGCCTTCGCGGCGCAGCCCATCGTGCATACGTGCGACCCGGTCGCCGACTTCACGCCAATCCACACCGATCCACTCATTACTGGCGCTTTTGAATTCGCGATAGGCCGGCGCGTTCGGCGAAGTGCGGCAACGCAACGCAAATACATCAGCAATGGTTGCCGCATCGTCAAACATCAGGTAACGCGTGCCACGACGGTTTTGCAGGATCGATGATTCTGCCAACTGAGGCTCCTTGGGAGTTCGGCGCGACAACTTGGGTTGATTAGTGGCTGGTGTGGCGCTTGGGAACGCCATGTCGCGTTGCAGAATTATACGTCCTGGCAGAGCGAGACCGGCGACACTCATCGCGCGTTCCCTGTGTCTGCCGCGGCTTCGGCAGCGCGAATGCGTTCTGCGGTTGCCGGGTGCGTCGAAAGATAACTGAAGTCGCGATCGCTGCCCGGCTCGGCCGGTTTGGATGATTCTGTTGAGTCGGCTGGCACCCGCCTGGCTTCCGGCAGACCGAGTTTTTTACGCAAGCGACTTTCCTTGCGCCCGGCTTGATGCACCGACTCCAATGCCCGTATCGCCGACGCAAAGTCGCGGGGTGAGCGGCCAGTTTTCTTTAGCAATGCAAACGCGAATGTATCGGCCTCGCGTTCGAAATCCCGCGAGTAGCCGCTGTGCACGAGCGCAGTCGGCACCGTCACCGCAATGCCAGTGAGCGACGCGACATCGCCGTAGATCGCTGCCGCAGCCAGCGCAGTTAAGGAAGTCTGCAACAGGTGCCGAAGGCTGTGGCGGTGCTGCACATGTCCTAGTTCGTGGGCGAGTACGGCGATGGTTTCCTCCACTCCCGGCATGGCATTGACCAATTGATCCGTCACGACAACGACGCCGCCGGGAAGTGCAAACGCGTTGGCGCCAATCCAGCCACCTTCGCGAAACTCAAGACGCACCGTCTGCGGCAAATCAGTGGCGACGCGCAATTGGGCAAAGGACGCGGACAGTTCCGCGCGCTTATCTTCCGAAAGTAACGAAGGTGCAAAGATCGCCTGATCGAGTGACTTGAGTCCGGCTTCCGCGATCTGCGACTCGATACCGATCGGCAGGCGCTGCGCGATTTCGCGCGCCGTCCACGGTACCCCATATAAGTAGCCGAGCACAACTGCGGCAATTACCCCAAACAGGGCACCAACAACAAACCCTGGATGCGACTCCAGCCGATGCGCGAGCGTGTGCGCCGCTCCCACGCTAAACGCCGCTTCGACGGCCTCATGATCGGTGGCAACTGCAACTGAGCCATCCGGAAACTCTATACGGCGGGGTGCCCCCTTGAGCTGAGGCTGAACCCGCACCAGCGGCAATGCGTATTCCGACACAGTCGCTTCACGCGCAACCACCACGACGGTACCTGTCACCGTGATCGTGGCTGCGATGCGCCGGGCGCTCCTGCCGTCGTAGTAATCGACATCAATCGGGAGCAAATTTTTACCTTATAGAGAGAGATCGACGCTGAAAAATTCGCCTAGCTCTTCACCGGTGGCACCCACCTGCGCATTCACTCCCGCGATGAAGGTATCCAGCGATGATGACGATTGCAGTGCCAGACATTCGGCGCGGTAACGGACCACCCGTATGACTGCCCACGGCACCGCCAGACCCAGTGAGAACAGAATGGCAAACATATTGACCAGATAGAGCCAGGCGAGCTTGCGCAGCTTCAGGCTACTAACAAATCCAACTTCGTTGCCAAGATGGGTATTGTTAAATACCAGGTTGCCGATGCGCGATTTGGTATACGCCAGTAACAAAGAACCCATCACAACGTAACCGGCCACAACGAAAACCGGAATAAGCATCATTGCTGTATTGGCAGCGCCCGCACCCATCACCGCGACTACCCCAATGATGATCGCGCCGACGACACCGGCCACCATGACCGCTCCCAAGGCCAACAACATCATCAGGAAATAGATTTTGTAAAAAGCGCCCAGGCCAATGGCGATCGCGAACGGCGTTATGCCAAATTGCGAGTGATTCACATGCAGTTTCTTGAGTGCGCCAATCACGTACGGGTAAACAGCCACGATAGCCAGCATTTGCAGACTGAGAATCACCCAGAACAACGTTGGGGGCGGCACCTTGCCTTCGCGATCAAAGTCAGGCATCAGCAAGGGAAACACCAATACCAGCGCGATCGGCCAAATGGCATTGAACACGTCTCTATAAGTTGCGTGGAATCGAAAGCGAATGTTGCGATAGCTCGAATTGAATGCATTGAACGCCATTGAGCGGGCGATAAACCATGGCGCGGCGGCAAACAGGAGCAGGGCCAGCGCAACAGCCAGTTTCGGCATGAAGTGGCCAACAGCCGAATACACGGCAAAGGCAGCCACCGCAATCAGCCGCCCTTTCAGGATGGCGAGCGGGTTGCCGTGATATTCAAAATTGGCATCTGCGACCCAGGTATGGCCATAAAAATAACGTTTCTTTCGCACGGTGGCCCACGCAGAATAGATCCCGAGCGTGATGACAGTGAGAAACAGATTGACGATCCAGATGGCAAAAAAGCCACCGGTGGTTCCGGTAAACCGAAACGGGTGTCGTTCGGCTTCGTGCGCGACGTCCACCGCCAGCACCGCTGCCGCAACTGACACCGCGTCGGCGGCAATGTTGCTGTCGACCAAAGAAATATCCTGCATGAATTCTCCCTGTTTCTATTTTCGTTGCCGATGTCGCAACGCGCGCACCGCGTCCGGTTAGCTACCCCTCTTCCGGGGGCTGACGACCATGATGATATCCGCGTGACCCACCCGATTGCCGTCAGTGTCTTTTATCTCCACCTGGACGACAACCGCTCGCGCGAACAGCCATTTACCCGTCATCTTGTCCTTGAGCAGGTTCCACAGCACGAGTGCTTTGGTCGTTACGGATCTAACTTAGATAGATTGCCAGCCGACATCCGGCGCGAAACGCGCACCGTGCGTCTGCTCAAGTGCTTTCATTTCCGCCAGCAATTTCTCCTTGCCGGTGCTTTTAAGATAGTTGATCGGACCGCCACGATGCGGCGCGAATCCGGTGCCGAAAATAACGCCCGCATCGCAAAGATCTGTGTCAGCAACGATACCTTCGCGCACGCAGGCCACCGCCTCGTTCACTGCTGGCAATGTCATGCGCATCCATAACGGCGCGAGATCTACAGTACCCGATCCATTGGCTCTTTGTGGCCGTCCATTGACCCATTTATAAAAGCCTTCGCCGGATTTTCTGCCCAGTTTCCTGGCCGCGACCAATTCCTGAATTCTTTTAGGCTCTGGTCCTCCCGGCTTGGCGAGTTCTTTGCCGACGGCGAGGCCAACGTCAAGACCGACCGTATCGGCCAACTCAATCGGCCCCATCGGCATACCGAATTCGCGCGCCGCTGCATCGATAACCTCCATCGGAATACCTTCTTCGAGCATCACCTGCGCCTCCGTCATGTAAGGGGTGAGGATGCGATTGACCAAAAAGCCCGGCGCTGATTTCACCGGCAGCGGCAGTTTGTCGATTTTCTTTACGAAGGCCTGCGCGGCTTTCATGACGTCGGCTGATGTTTGTGGGCCTTCGACGATTTCGACCAGCATCATCTGCGCGACAGGATTGAAGAAATGAATGCCGACAAGTCGTTCCGGTCGTGCCAGTGATTCAGACAATTCCTGCAAGGGAATCGACGAGGTGTTGGTGGCGAGAATTGCCGATGGTTTCAGTCTCGGCTCAATCTGCGCATAGAGTTTTTTCTTGATGTCGGCGTTTTCAACAATCGCCTCGATGACCAGATCGCAGTGAACCACGCCGTCGCCTTTCACGTCCGGAATCAGCCGGTCCATCGCCGCCTGAATCAGATGCGGCTGCTTGAGGCGGCGCTTGTAGAGCTCCGCAGCGCGCTTGATGGCGGGTGCGATGCGCGCGTGATCCAGATCCTGAAGGGTTACGGTAAAGCCTTTCGAGGCACACCATGCTGCTATGTCGCCGCCCATCACACCAGCACCGACAACATGCACGTGCTTGATACCGTCAGCGTGCCCACCTGCGCCCAGCGCCTTGAGCCGGTCCTGCAATTTGAAGATACGCACCAGATTGGCCGCGGTCGGATGTTTGAACAAGCTGGTCATCGATGACGGATGATCGGCCGGCACATTGCGCGGATCGCCACCGAAGTTTTCCCACAGATCGATGATGGCGTACGGTGCCGGGTAGTGATCCTTGCGCGCTTTTGTGGCCACTTGTTTGCGTGACATATTGGCAACGATGCCACGCACGATCGGCCAACTGGTGACGGCATCCTTAAACGCCGGCGCATGAGGTGCTGGTGGTTTCTTCATTAACATCGTCGCTGCGGTCGCAAAATGCCGACGTGGGGTCGTGACATCGACCAGGCCAATTTTCTTCGCACGCTTAGCGTCAACCGCACGGCCTGTCAGCATCAAATCGAGCGCCTGACCGGCACCGATCAGCACTGGCATGCGCTTGGCACCGCCCCAGCCAGGTACGATACCGATCATCACTTCGGGCAGCGCCATTTTTGTTTTTGG
>JBKJVA010000320.1:0-8263 GCA_046589675.1 Usitatibacteraceae bacterium | reverse complement strand
ATGGCAGAGAAACGGTGGACGCACCTTCAGCATGCTTTCCACTACGGTGCCGTGTGGATTGTGGCAATACGAGCAATCCTCGCTCACCGGCTGATGGTTGTGCACGAAGGGACCGCGCTTTTCGGCGTGGCACTGGTAGCAGGTATCAACCACGCTATCGCGTTTCATCAGTTTCGGCCCGACCGAACCATGGGTGTTGTGACAATCCGAGCAGGCGACCTTGCCTTCCAGAACGGGGTGACGCGAGGGTCGGCTGACCTCGGCACGCTGCATCTTGTGACAGGCAAAGCAGACTTCAAACTCGGTTGCCTTGCTCAGGACTTTATCCTTCGCTACATGAACTGAATGGCAATTGGCACAGCTTACGTCACGACTCTGGTGAGTGCTTCCTGCCCAATGCGAGCGCTTGGCATCCTTTGCATGGCAGGACAGACACGATCCACTTTGTGCAGTCGCCTCCGACTTGCTAAGCCCGTTGAAGAGGACATCTGGCTTCGGCCGGACCTTGACGCCTTCCGGCTTATTAACGTGCTTGTCACTCTCGCCGTGGCAACTGACGCAGGACGGCGTACGGTGGTCTGCTTTGGTGCCGTGACGGGTTTTGCCGATCGCCAGCACCGGGGTAGCGTCGCTTTCATCGTGGCACTTGGTACACGTCGCATCACCAGTCAGCACGACGTCTTTGCTGGATGCGGACGGCTTCAGGACGGGATCTGCCGCATGGGCGGTCGACAGATTGAATAAAACGGCCACAAAAAGCGTGAGCCCCAAGCGCAATGGGTGAGAGGTGGATCCGTTGGTTTTCATGTTTTGTCCTCTTATTGGAGCGTTTAGCGCGATTCAGGTTAATCGTCGAAGTGATACTTCTCAATCCATCTTCATCTCCGCCGGCCCTGGCCCGTCAGGCTCCTTATGGGCAATGGCGAAGTGGCAGTCGATACAGGTTTTTCCATTAATCTTTGCGCTAGCATGCCGGGACTTTGCTTTTTCGGATTGCAAGTCCAAATTCATTTTGTCGGCATGATGGCAATTGCGGCATTCCAGCGAATCGGTTGTCTTCATACGCCGCCACACTTTTTGCGCAAGCGCAGCGCGGTGCGACTCAAATTTTTCCTTGGTGTCGATCACTCCCGTGAAGTGGCCCCAAAGTTCGAAGGTGGCGGCCATCTTGCGCTTGATCAGGTCAACCGGGGCACGCGGAACGTGGCAATCCGAGCAAATTGCGCGGACACCCGTGCGGTTGGTATCGTGAATGGTTCCCTTATATTCTGCGTATACGGTGTCACGCATCTCGTGACAGCCGATGCAAAATTGCTCAGTATTGGTCCAGGCCAGGCCAGCCGCACCTGCTGTCATCAGGCCGCCTGCAATAATCACCAAACCGAACAAGCTAACGCCCAGTACTAGAAATGCCCTGAGTCGTGACGGGTATTTCTCCCTGAAAGCAGCCCATATTTTTTTCATCATCACGGCATCCCCTCCGCTCTGACCACGTTATCGGGAAAGTATCCAGGCAACGAGGTTCTTGATTTCTGCATCGCTCTTGGTTTTGGGCGAGTCGTGTATCTCTTCCTTGCCATCGACCTTGACCTTGGGGTTGGTGGTCATTTGCACTAACAGCTTCTGCTCGGCATCGGGCTTACCTTTGTATTTTGCCGCTGTCTCCTTGAACGACGGCCCATCTTTCTTCTTGTCGACGCTATGGCATGTCGTGCACTTGCTCTTTTTGACGAGCGCTTCTGCAGCAGCGGCATCGACAGATTGGGCAGCTACGTTCGAAGCGCTCAACATGCCGACTATTGCGGCCAGAATGAGTAATTGCGAAGCCATTTTTTCTCCTTGTTTTAAGCACGGCGCCCGATAGCATTCCGCGCAGCAGGCGGTCCACCCAGCGATGGGGTACATGCAGCGTTATCAGGTGTTTATTCGCTTCCGTCATAAAGTACGCTGCCCGCAGCCGGTGTCGTTTGATACACATCAAACGATTGCAATTAAGAAGGTACCTGTGGACGCAAAACTCACAGGGGATTAAATAAGGATCAAAAATAGACCATAGCGGACACACAAGATGTACGCACAAAATAACCAACATGGAATGCCCAATGGGCAAGAGTCTGCAACAGCGTGCCAACACGCTCATCAAGGCCGCGACAGGACTTTATGATTGATGTAAGCGATGATGCAAAGCTTCGCGATGCGGCTGGCCTGAGCCACGCACCGCTATGCAGGCCTGACTCACGCACCGCTATATTCCGCAGCCGCGAGTGGATGTTGTGTGAATGCAACTACACTTGCCGCCGGTGCAATACGCTAACTTGCGCGTGTCAATCCAAACTCGTTGGCCAACAGCGCATAGGATTGAAGCCGCGCTTCGGGATCGTGCGTCCAGGTGTTGATGACGATTTCATCGAGTGCGAATTTTTTGCTTAGTTCACGCAGGCGTTCCGCCACTTGTGAAGTGGTGCCGACAATTGCTTTTGCGCGCAGTGAATCGATGGTCGCGCGTTCCGCGTCGGTGTAGCAGGCGTATGCAGCTTCGGCTACTTCAGGTGAAACCAGCGGTGTACGCAGGCCCGCCTCAAAACCAACGCGCCAATGCTCGCGCGTCTTCAGCAAATTACGGGCTTCAGCTTCCGTGTTCGCAGCCAATGCCCAAACGCAAATAGTCGCATTCGGAACCGCATAGCGCTCGCTAGGGCGGTACAGACGCCGATACAACTCCAGCGCCTGCTCGGTGCCGCGGCCCTCGGTGAAAAAATAAGCATACGCATACGGCAGGCCGAGATACGCCGCCAACTGCGCGCCATAATCGGAACTACCTAGAATCCACAGTTCAGGACTGGTGGGGCCTAATGGATGCGCCTTGATTTCCTTGAAAGCGTGGCCACTTGGCAGCGGCGTGCCGGATACCCACGATTGCAAATCCAGCACTTGCTGTGGAAAATCCTCTGCGGCGTTCTGATGTGGATTCAAGGCGAAAGCAGTCTGCCGGTCCGAGCCCGGAGCCCGTCCGACCCCTAGATCAATACGGCCCGGTGCAATCCCCTCGAGTACACGAAACTGTTCGGCCACCTTTAACGCCGAATAATGCGGCAGCATTACGCCTGCGCTACCGATACGAATCCGCGCGGTAGTGGCGGCAATCGCTGCCATCAGCACCTCCGGTGCGGTCCCTATGATGCTGTCACTGTTGTGGTGCTCAGACACCCAATAACGGTAATAACCCAATTGATCGCAGTGACGCGCCAAGGCGAGGCTTTCCTGGATGGCAAGGTGCTGGCTTTTACCTTGCGAAGCGGGGGATTGGTCGAGGACGGAGATTTTCATGGAAGCAGCATCTTACGTTGTCGGTGCATTAAACCCTGTGCAAGCGAATCGATTTGTCGTCTCGCCATTGACACCGATTAAATCGCATAAAATTCTGCCTATGAGAGTCAACGGCAAGCTCACCCGTAGCATCTGGTCAGACGACTGCAGTTATTGCGTGCAAGTGATCGATCAAACGCGATTGCCGTTTACATTCGAAACGATTTTACTAGCTAATCTGGATGAAGTTGCGCATGCCATCCGAGCCATGCAGGTGCGCGGCGCGCCACTGATCGGGGTGACGGCGGCCTTCGGTGTAGCGCTTGCAATGCGGGAGGATGGTTCCGACGCCGCGCTCACTGATGCCGTCAATCGCCTCGGCAGCACTCGTCCCACTGCGGTGAACCTGAAATGGGCATTGGCGAAAATGCAACGGCACCTTGCGCCGCTTACATTCCAACAACGAGCGGACGCGGCCTGGCGACATGCCAAAATATTGGCGGACGACGATGTTGTCGCCAACGAGGCAATCGGCACCCATGGCTGCGCCGTGATCCGCGCACTGCATGAACAACTTAACCGCACTGTAAATATACTCACGCATTGCAACGCGGGCTGGCTGGCTACGGTCGATTGGGGCACCGCGCTCGCCTGCATCTACAAAGCGCATGATGCCGGCATCCCGGTTCATGTGTGGGTCGACGAAACACGACCGCGCAATCAGGGGCTGCTCACGGCATGGGAATTGCGCGAACACGGCGTGCCACATACGTATATCATCGATAACGCGGGCGGCCATTTGATGCAGCAAGGTAAGGTCGACATGGTATTGGTCGGTGCTGATCGCGTTTCGAAACATGGTGACGTGGCCAATAAAATTGGCACCTATCTGAAAGCGCTCGCCGCATACGACAACGCTATTCCTTTTTACGCGGCGCTGCCCTGTTCCACCATCGATCCAGCATTGACCGACGCGCTCCGCGAAATTGAAATCGAGGAACGTCCTGAAATGGAAGTCCGCGCCATCATTGGTGTCCAAGCGGAAATGCCGCCAGAGGCCACACCAGTATTCATTCTTGATCATAAAACGCGAGTATCCAATCCCGGTTTCGACGTGACCCCATCGCGCCTCGTCACCGGCATCATTACCGAGCATGGCGTATTCGCGCCAGCGAGTCTGGCTTCTGCAACAGCGAGTTAAATTACATGTCTTTTCTGAACCGCGATCACATTCAGCACAAAGCAGTACGCAATGAGATTATCCGCACAACTCTGCGCATGAACGAACTTGGCATCAACCAGGGAAAGGCAGGAAACGTCAGCGTGCGCATGGATGCTTCTTCTCCGCAGCGGGGGGAAAGCTGGGATGGGGGATTTCTCATCACCCCCACCGGCATCCCTTACGAGGAAACGCGACCGGAACAAATCGTCGCAATGCGCATGGACGGCACGCATGAAGGCGAGGTGCTACCGTCTTCCGAATGGCGTTTTCATCGTGATATCTACGCGGTTCGCAACGAAGTCAACGCCATCGTCCATACCCACGCACTCTACGCAACCACTCTCGCCTGCATGGATCGTGACATCCCTTCGTTCCATTACATGATCGCGGTGGCAGGTGGAAACGATATTCGCTGTGCGCCCTATGCGACCTTCGGCACGCAACAATTATCGGATCACGTCATCAATGCCCTGTGTGATCGCAAGGCGTGCCTGATGTCGCACCACGGCATGATTGCCTGTGGGGACAATTTGCAGACAGCGCTGGCCCTGGCAGTGGAAGTCGAAACGTTGGCGCGGATATATTGGCAAGCCTTGCAAATTGGTGAACCTGCGCTTTTGGATGAAGTGGAAATGCGTGTCGTGATCGACAAATTCCAAACCTATGGTCAACAACCGCTGTAACCGGTATCAGACTAATGTGACCGCTTCGTGTCGTTTTTCATAATCGCCCGATGTGGGATAATTGGGCATTAACAAATTCCGAAAATGCGACGAGAAGTCACGATCGCATTTCACGTCATTCATTGACGCTTCCCCGGGGAAATACCTATGCAGGTGCAAGTTAAAGCCGTTCCGCAGGCCAAACCCGTTCAATTGAACACCGCGCCCACCAACAACAAGAAATTGCTGGCCTGGGTCGAAGAAATTGCAGCACTAACCAAACCTGATCGCATTTATTGGTGCGATGGTTCCGATGCGGAGTATCAGCGGCTCTGTAATGAACTGGTCGCCTCGGGCACCTTCCGGAAGCTCAATGAAAAACTGCGGCCCAATTCGTATTTGGCCCTCTCCGACCCCACCGACGTGGCGCGCGTGGAAGACCGCACTTACATCTGCTCGGAGATGAAAGAAGACGCGGGCCCAACCAATAACTGGGTGGCACCATCGGAAATGAAGGCGACACTCAACAAGCTGTTCGACGGTTGCATGCGTGGCCGAACGATGTACGTCGTACCCTTCAGCATGGGCCCATTGGGCTCGCACATCGCGCACATTGGTATTGAGCTTTCCGATTCGCCGTATGTCGCGGTCAACATGAAACTCATGACGCGCATGGGCAGCAAAGTCCTCGATGTGCTGGGACCCGAAGGTGTATTCGTGCCGGCGCTGCATTCAGTCGGCGCGCCATTGGCCACAGGCGAAAATGATGTGGCGTGGCCGTGCAACCATGCACATAAATACATTGTGCATTTTCCCGAAACACGCGAGATCTGGTCTTACGGCTCGGGCTACGGTGGCAACGCGCTGCTAGGCAAGAAGTGTTTCGCGCTACGTATCGCGTCGGTCATGGGCAAAGCCGAGGGCTGGCTTGCGGAGCACATGTTGATCCTCGGCGTAAAAACGCCCGAAGGCAAGAAGCATTACGTTACGGCAGCCTTCCCGTCGGCCTGCGGAAAAACCAATTTTGCAATGCTGATCCCACCGGAATCATTCAAGCAACAAGGTTGGGAAGTGACCACGGTCGGCGACGACATCGCCTGGATCAAACCTGGTGCCGATGGAAAAATGTACGCAATTAACCCGGAAGCGGGATTTTTTGGTGTGGCACCAGGCACATCTTACGAGACCAACCCAAACTGCATGGAATCGGTGAAGGCCAATACCATTTTCACCAATGTGGCACTGACACCTGAAGGCGATGTGTGGTGGGAAGGCATGACCAAAGTTGCTCCTGCCCACCTCACCGACTGGCAGGGCAAAGCCTGGACGCCGGATTGCGGTCGACTTGCAGCGCATGCAAATTCGCGCTTCACCGTTGCCGCGACCCGTTGCCCTTCTTTGGATCCGCAATGGGATAACCCGAACGGCGTGCCGATTTCCGCGATGATTTTTGGTGGCCGTCGTTCGACAACGGTCCCGCTGGTTACCGAGGCCAATAACTGGAACGAAGGCGTTTACATGGCCGCGACCCTCGGCTCCGAAACCACAGCCGCCATCACCGGGCAGGTCGGTGTGGTACGACGTGACCCGTTCGCGATGATCGCCTTCTGTGGTTACAATATGGCCGATTATTTTGACCACTGGATCAACGTCGGCACGAAAGTTGGCAATGCAGCGCCAAAACTCTATTGCGTGAATTGGTTCCGTAAGAACGATGAAGGGAAGTTTGTCTGGCCGGGCTTCGGCGACAACATGCGCGTGTTGAAGTGGATTATCGAGCGTGTCGAAGGAAAGGCGCCGGCACAACAAACTGCGCTGGGCAATGTTCCCAAATACAGCCATCTCGATTGGAGTGGCACCAATTTTTCAGAAGACACCTTCAAAGCCATTACATCGGTCAACCAATCACAGTGGCAGCAGGAACTTGTGCTCCACGACGAATTACTTAACAAGCTCGAATACCACTTACCTGTCGCGCTGAAAAAACGCTATGCAGCGCTGAAAGAAACACTGGCCGCGTAGCACAGTCACAGTCAGCACAACAAAACGGGAGCCTCGACTCCCGTTTTTTATTCATGATCAGCGAATCGTTATTTCTTTTCACAAGTCGCGGCGATACGTTTTCCTTCTGTTTGCATTTTCATGCTGCCTTGTTTCATGTTCATTGTTATGTCCATCTTGTAGGCATCCTTACCGTTATGGATAACCATACCTTCACCGCTGGTGCCGTCTTTACATGCCATTTTCCATGAGACCTTATTACCATCAACTTTCATATCGGTCTGCTCGCACGGCTTGTCGGTGCGGTCATTCGGGTTGCGCTGCTCGGACCATTTACGCTCACCCGGTTTGATGCATTGGGTCATGGTCTGGCTGCCGAACTTGCCCGCCATTTCCGCTGGCATGCCCGGAATGTCCATCTTTGTTTTGATTTCCCACAGACCGCCCGGCATTTCCTGCGCCGATGCACACGTCGAAAATGCAAGGACGGCAGTGGTCGCAATCAATAGTACTGCTTTCATGTGGGTTTCTCCTGTCAGGTGAAGTCAAATTCGAACGGCCAATACGACTGCGAAATGGCGTTTAGCGCAGCTTGCAGGACACTCGGCTGACGGTGCCGACAAGGAAACCCCTGTCAGCCAACGCCATGCATTAAGAACATTTTCAGCATTGCATTTCAACAAAAGCGCCAGGCTTGCCTGGCGCTTTTTCAACGGTCTTTGCCGGTGGGTGCGTATGCGTTGAACCCGGCCGCAGACAATCGCTTAACGATATCCTGTACATGTGCGGCATTACGGGTTTTCAGCACAAATTCGACTTCGGCGCTCTGCACCGGCAGATTGGTGAAAGCACGCTGATGATGCACTTCTTCAATATTGGCATTTGCCTCGGCGATCACCCCGGTGATGCGCGCAAGCGCGCCTGGCATGTCACGCAATTCCACCTTGAGTCGCGATAGGCGACCGGACCGCACCATGCCGCGTTGAATGATTTCAGCCAGCATCAGCGGATCGATATTGCCCCCGCACAGCACCAATCCCACGTGCTTCCCGGCAAAACGCGCCCGATGTTT
>JBKJVA010000102.1:0-15253 GCA_046589675.1 Usitatibacteraceae bacterium | reverse complement strand
CTGGCAACGCGCCCAGGCCTTGCCTGCGATCGCGTTCACCGGAAATTCGGGATTTCCCACCTTCATCGCCAGCACCGAAAAACTCGACCAGCCGAACACGCGCTCTGCAGGCGTTAGCCCCGGCTCGCCCCAATCGACATCAATCTCGGGCGCATCTTCCCCACCACCCGGCTCGCAGTCAGCCAGTGCCCTCCGCACAGAATCGGCAATCGGCGCGGGGCGCCACTCTTCAACACGAATGGTGCCGTTTCGATCGGTGATGGTGGCAATTGCGTGTGCCAATAAAATGCCCGGGTCGGCAATCAATCCGCCCCAGTTACCGGAGTGGTGCGCGCCGGGGCGCAGATCGACACTAAGATCGAAGTTCATCACCCCACGCGAGCCAAGAAAAATGGTCGGCCTGCCGGGTGCTACACGGGGGCCATCTGACGCAATGAAAATATCGGCTGCCAACTCTTGCCGATGTGCAGCACAAAATTCATTTAACCCCGGGGAGCCGGTTTCTTCGCCGGTTTCAATCAGCAGTTTCACATTGAAACCGAGCTTGCCACGGGCCTTCATGACGCTTCGCAGTGCACCGATATTGATGGTGTGCTGGCCCTTGTTATCCGCCGTGCCTCGACCGAAAAGTTTGTCACCCTCCACGACCAGTCGCCACGGTGACAGTCCTGCACGCCATTGCGCATCCAGCCCACGAATCACGTCGCCGTGACCATAAGACAACAGCGTCGGCAGGTCAGTGCCTTCTGACCGCGTGGCGATTAAAAATGGCCCGCCATTTTTTGGGTTCTCATAAATACGACATGCGAAGCCCAGCAGTTCCAGCGAAGGTGTGAGTTCGCTTGTCAGGTAAGCAGCGAGCTCTCTCGCACGATCAGGGTTTTGGCTTTCGGAGGGAATCGCGACGCGACGGGCGAGGTCGGTATGGAAAGTCTTGCTATCGAAGTAGGCGTGGGCTTCGGCAATGCTGGCGGAACGGGTCATGGCTATTTCTTGGCGGCGTTGCGTCGTTCATTGAGCGTCAACCAAAGCCTGACGAGTAAGTAGGACGCAATCACCAGAACGGGCAGCAGTACGAAAACCCTTACCAACGCAGACGTGCTGTCAAACAGTAATTCCAAAAACGTAGCTCCCAGCAAGGCAGCGCCCGACAGCCCAACCAACATGGTCAACAATACCGCGAACGCCCACTCCGACAAGGACACTTTTGCCTCCTTGACACCGGAAGGCACGGAAACCGCGGTGTCTTTCAACGTCGCGTCAGGTTCAGTCATGTTCATCTCCGACAAATAATGGGTTGATCGTGTTTCTTTCCGCTGCGTGCGCTTGATTGAAGCCAGCGCATCTGTTGAGAAAATGCGGAAAGAATTTGCAGAATACATCAAGCAGCAGCAATGATTCGCAACGCCGTAAAATAATCTGCGCCGATCATTTCAGATCTTGTTGAACCGGTGAAACCCGTCCTCCAGATCACGGATCAAGTCATCCGTGTCTTCCAGGCCGACATGGTAGCGAACCAGTGGACCACCACGCCACGGGTGGACGCTACGCGCGTTGTCGATATTGGCCGGTGCCACCAGACTTTCAAACCCGCCCCAGGAATAACCGAGTCCGAAATGGGCGTAGTGGTCGAGCATCGCGGCCAGTTGAGGCTTTGCGCAGGGTTTCAACTCGACGCCGAACAAGCCGCTGGCCCCGCTAAAGTCGCGCTGCCACAGCGTATAGCCGGGGTCACCCGGTAATGCCGGATAGAGCACCCGCTGCACTTCGGGTCGCGTCGCCAGCCATTGCGTGATCGCCAACGCGGACGCCTGATGCTGTCTCAGGCGTACGCCCAGCGTGCGCAGGCCGCGAAGTGCCAAAAAACAATCATCGGGCGAGGCACGCTGGCCCAGGCTGAGTGCGGCGTGTTTTAACAACGGCCACGTCCCTCTGGACGCGATCACCAGTCCGATCAGCACATCGGAATGGGCTGCGTAATATTTAGTCGCCGGCTGCACCACCATGTCCACGCCGTGTGAGAACGCATTGAAAAAATAGCCGGTAGCCCAGGCGTTGTCCATGATCACCAGCGCGCCATGCGCATGCGCCACCTTTACCAGCGCAGGGATATCCTGCACTTCAAAAGTGTGTGAGCCCGGACTCTCGGTGTAGATCACCTTCGTGTTGGGCTTCATCAGGGCCTCGATACCGGCTCCGATCAACGGGTCATAAAATTCGATCGTGACGCCGAAACGAGCAAGAAAATTTGTCGCGAAGAACCGACCCGGCGCATAGCCGCTGTCGGTCATCAGGACGTGATCGCCCGCTTTCACGCAGGCGAGCAACGCGCCCGTGATTGCAGCGAGGCCGCTGGAAAATGTGGCGGCGCGATAGCCTCCTTCGAGTTCAGCGGCGGTATTTGCCAGCGCCAATTCCTGCGGCATATTGAATACGCCGTAGGTCGGCACCTGTTCATCGGCGTCCCATGCCGTTTGCACCGTGCGCATCTGGGCGAGCGAATCGAATAACACCGTGGATGCGCGATGCAGCGGGACGTTGACGGTCTTTGGTTCGTATCCGGCCTTGCGACCGAACTGGGCAAGTTTTGTGTCTTTTTTCATTTTTTTTGAGTTTGTCTCATCTTTTGCATCGCTGCCCTCTCCCGGCCTTTCGGCCACCCTCTCCCGTAAACGGGCGAGGGAACGGCGCGCTGAATTCGCTCGTCCGTTTACAGGACAAAGGCACACTTGAAGCCAAGCAGAGCGTAGCCGACAGGCCGGCAAAGGGCAGCAGCGTACTTGAAAACGCGTTCCACCCACTACGAAAACTGCTTCTCCATCTCACGTCGAAATTTCACCGCTTCGCTTTTCGCATCAAAGGCCACGTCTTCCCAGGTCACCTGCCTGCCCGCCGCAACACTTCGCAGCAATTTCACTTTATGTGCCAAACCCATCGGCAATCCACCGAGTCGTTTCGAGACTGCAGCCGGCATCAGTTTTCCATAGACCGTGTAGCCACCCTCGCCGTCGAGCATCTCGCCAGCGTTGAGATCACGCTTGGCGGTCGCCACGCAATCACCACGCCACGCAATCGGCGCACCGGTTGCCTCCCCACGAACCGCCACACTCGCCACACTGATACCTAACTCCAATCCAATCAGGTGAAATGGTTTGTACATCGAGGAATAGTTGCCGGTGTCATCGGTAATGAGTCCGTACTCTTTGAAGCATCGTTTCACGTAATCGGTATCGGCGGCAAAGGTCACGTAAACACCCCAGCGCAAATCGCGGAACACCGGGCGCCCGTCGCGCTCGACGGAAGAAATGACTTCCACCTGTCCGCGATGATGCAATTGTCCGCCATCGGCTTTCGGTTTCAACACACGCGCCAAATCATCGACACCGCAGGGTGGAAACTCCAGACCACGCGGCGCAGGTGTGAGCCCGGTGGCATTGCACACAGCGGCCATTTCGATGGCGCTCTTGGTGCCGTCGAGGAAGGAGTTGAACATCTGCGCGTTGAAATCGCCACCCTCAACCGTTTCCTGCGAGAACCCATAGTGACCCCACACGGTGTCGGGCGTTGAGGCGTGGTAGGCAGGCAAATATTTGGTGCCCTTGCCCGCCGCGACGACTTCAAATCCGGCTGCACGCGCCCAATCGACCATTTCGCAAATCAGCGCTGGCTGGTCACCATAGGCCAGCGAATAGACAATGCCCGCTTCTGCTGCACGCCTGGCCAGCAATGGCCCGGCCAGCGCGTCGGCCTCGACATTTACCATCACGATGTGTTTCTTGTGCGCGCAGCACGCGAGCACGTGCGCGATACCTGCAGCGGGACTGCCCGTCGCGTCGATGATGACCTCGACCTGCCGGTTGCGGATCAGCGCCATGACATCGTCGGTGATGTGGGTGGTGCCGCTGGCGAAAGCTTGTTTGAAGCTTTGCGCGGCGAATTGCTCGTCTTTCCAGCCCACCCGGCGCAACGATTCTCGGGCTCGCGCCGGATTGAGGTCGGCAATACCCAACAAGTGCATTCCCGGCGTGCGTGGAATCTGCGATAGATACATCGAGCCGAATTTGCCAGCGCCAATGAGGCCGACGCGCACGGGATTACCGGAGGCGACGCGTTGCTGCAATAGCCAATAGAGGTTCATGATTTCTACCCGGCGAGACCGGCGAACACGATGTTTGGTGACATGTTTTTCACTTCGAAGTGGGATGCAATCATTTTAACCGCTGTGCTCAAAGGCTGATCTTGACCTGTGGTAAATTATGCAAACTCAAGCACTGTAGCGGTGTTTGAGGCGTTTTCGGCCTGAGATGTCCACCAATGCTTGGGCTTGGCAAAAATACTTCATCGCACACAGATCGCGCTGACATTCGAACGACAGCCGTCATTTCGAACGCAGAGAGAAATCTGCTTCTGTACTTTGAATGGCAAAGCAGATTTCTCACCCTATGAAGCCGGGTTCGAAATGACAGTGAATTCAGGTCGCAGCGCGTCCCGGTTCAGCACTTCGACGTGCTTTCATGATCGACCCCGCCACTGCGCCACTAATGCGCAATGCGTTTTTCTGGCTGCGCGACCTCATACGCACCCGCATTCGCATACCGCACCGTTTCGCCAACGACCATGATGGCCGGGCTGCCGATGCCGGACACGTGGATATCGGCGACGAGTTTCAGCAACGTCGTCACGATGGCACGCTGGTCTTGTCGCGTGGCGTTTTGAATGACCGCGATCGGCATCGACACGCGCATCCCCGCGTTAAGTAAGTCTTGTTGAATCGATTGGCAACGCGACACGCCCATATAAATAACCAGCGGCAGACCCGTTGCGACAAGCGCCTGCCAGTTCGGCACCGTCGCGGCATCATCACCCGCATGACCCGTCACGAAAACGGCACCGTGACAGTGTTCGCGATGCGTCAGCGGTATACCGAGCGCGGTTGGTGCCGCGAGTCCGGCAGTAATGCCATTGACGATTTCGCATTCAATATCGGCTGCGCGCAGCGATTCGCATTCTTCCCCACCGCGCCCAAATACGAACGGATCACCACCCTTGAGGCGCACCACAATTCGTCCCTGACGCGCTTCCGCGATCATGAGGCGCTCGATAAATTCCTGCGGGGTCGATTTGCAGCCGCCACGTTTGCCAACGTAGACGATGCGGGTTTCAGGATTCGCAAACGCCAGCACTTCATCACTCACTAAATCATCGACCAGCATGACATGCGCGGCGCGCATCGCTTTCACCGCTTTGAGGGTGAGTAATTCGGGATCCCCAGGGCCGGCACCGACGAGGTATACCTTGCCATATTTCATGCAGCTTCCTGCTGTTCAACCATCGGATTTTGCGCAACCAGTTGCCGCAATTCCGGCACGCACGAACCGCAATTGGTCCCGCACTTGAGCTGTGCCTGCAGGGCTGCGTAACGTTCACCTGGTTCCCCTGCAAGATCACGCAGTGCGACACTGATGGTGTCCTCCGATACGTTGAAGCACTGACATACCACTTTCCCGGACAACACAAAGCCACTCGGCGCATTGTTAGCGGGCGATAACAATAACCGGCGAATCTCGCTTACCGATTTTTCTGCGACCAGCCATTCACGCAACCACTCGCCGCTCTCAATGGCACCCGGCTCGCCACATAGCCGCACTGCACGCAGGCAGTCTGCATCAATGAGTATGCGCCGCGAGCTTGCCCGACGTGTGTCTTCATAGCGTAGCGCCATGTCATTCTCAAGACCGAGCAGCCGATCCAGCGTCTCAAGCCAGGTGAGCGATGGTGCACCGTGATGGGCCGCACGCACCAGCACGCCGGCACGCTCGCGACCAATCAGCACAGTACTGAAAAACGCGACCTCGCTCTGCAAAACCTGTAATTCATCGAGCAACGCATTCTCGTCATCATCTCGTGCGGCAAACGCGGTCAAATGCCAGGATAACTGCGCCGCCGAAACCTTTACCGCCGCGTGTTTGAGCTCCGGTTGCCGCGAATGCGGATCAACCGCTGGCACCGTCAGCGTATTGACCCCGGCGCTGTCCATGCCACCGAGAAAACGTTTTCCCCAGTGCATCGGCAGGTACACCTGGCCTGAACACACGGTATCGGATGCTTCGGCCAGACAGTAAATGGCACCGCGCCGCGACTCGATCTTCACCAGCTCGCCGTCTTTGAGTCCGCGCCGCGAAAGATCATTTGGATTGACGTTAAGGCGCGGCTCCGGCACGTTACCAAACAAACGCGCGACGCCACCGGTGCGGCTCAAGCCGTGCCACTGATCACGCAGCCGTCCAGTGGAGAGCGCAAGCGGATAACGGGCATCCACCTTTTCGGCGCAGGCCTTGTAACGCTCGACGAAAAATTGAGCGCGTCCGGTTGCTGTTGGGAATACACCGTCTTCGTACAATCGTGACTTTCCAGTGGTGGCCCCAGTCGGCAACGGCCATTGCTGCGGACCGCGCGTATCGAGCATCGCATAGCTCATGCCGGTGATATCGAGGTCACGGCCACGCGTCACTTCGCGGTGCTCATTCCAAACCGCCTCAGAGGAATCGAATGCAAACAGGCTCGGCTTGCCGGGGCGCAAACGCTGCTCAAGCCTGCGTGCGAAGTCGCAAACAATCTGCCAATCGTGACGTGCTTCGAGCGGCCCCGCCACTGCGGTGCGCACACGTGAAATGCGCCGTTCTGAATTGGTCACGGTGCCGTCTTTTTCACCCCAACTGGTTGCGGGCAGCAGCACATCAGCGAAAGCAGCAGTCTCGGTATTGCAATACGCGTCTTGCAGCACGACCAGTTCGGCGGTTTTCAATGCTGCTTGCACCTGCGTCAGGTCAGGTAACGACTGCGCGGGATTGGTGCAGGCAATCCACAGCAATTTGATTTCGCCCTTTTTGGCGGCGTCGAACATTTCCACGGCGGTATAGCCACGCCTGTCTGAAATGCGATCAATGCCCCACAGTTTTTTCATTTCTTCGCGATGCGCCGGATTGGCGATGTCGCGGTGCGCAGCAAGCGACGTTGCCAGTCCGCCGACCTCGCGCCCGCCCATCGCGTTGGGCTGCCCGGTCAGGCTGAACGGCCCCGCACCGGACTTGCCGATCTGCCCGGTGGCGAGGTGCAGATTGACCAGTGACGCGTTCTTCGCAGTACCACTCGTAGACTGATTGAGCCCCTGGCAATACAGGGACAGCGTGGCGGGCGATTGCGCAAACCACCGCGCGGCGGTGACGATATCCTCGGCTTTGATTCCGCAGATTTCGGCAGCGACTGCCGGGCTCATTTCACGCACGATGGCTCGCAGCGCATCGAAGTTATCTGTATGCGCGGCGATGTAGTCGCGGTTGATCCACTCTTCCCACAGCATCACGTGCAGCATCGCGTGAAACAGCGCCACATCGGTACCCGGCAGGATCGCCAGATGCAAATCCGCAAAGGTGGCGGTTTCGGTGCGTCGTGGATCAACGACGATGATTTTCAAGTCGGGATTTTTCTCGCGCGCGGCTTCGATGCGGCGGAACAGAACCGGGTGTGCGAAAGCCGCGTTCGAACCGGCAATGAACAGACATTCAGCGTGATCCAGGTCGTCATAGCTGCAAGGCGGCGCGTCAACGCCCAGCGTCTTCTGATAGCCGGTCACCGCAGACGACATACAGAGACGCGAGTTGGTGTCGATGTTGTTAGTGCCAATCAAACCCTTGGCGAGTTTGTTGAAGACGTAGTAGTCCTCGGTCAGCAGTTGGCCCGACACATAGAAGCCCACGCTATCGGGGCCGTGCTCGGCAATCGTAGTGGCAAAGCGGTCGGCGAGATGGTCGAGGATCTTATCCCAGTCGTTTCTCGTGCGTGGTTGGTCTCGCGATTGGCGCATCTCCGGATAGCGGGCGCGCCCTGACATCGCGGAGGGCGACATCGTAAGGGCAAGTGTGGAACCTTTGGTACAGAGTTTGCCGAAATTGGCGGGATGATCCGGGTCGCCGCGCACGACGATAACGTTTGCTCCAACGCTGTCGATGATGACGCCGCAACCGGTACCGCAATAACAGCAGGTGGATTTGGTTTCCATATGCGTATTCATGCGATTTTCAAGCGAATCGACATCGCCTACTCTGCCGCGCAAGCCATCGCCGAAATCTCTCCAGACCAAGGATCAATCTCAACCTTACCATTGGTTACGCGGATCGCGAACCGTTCTACCTGTCCCACATCGGGCAACGCCGCACATCCGTCGTTCAAACCGATGCACCAGTTATGCAATGGGCAAGCCACCGATTCACCGAACACGATGCCTTGAGACAAGGGGCCACCTTTGTGCGGACATTTATCCTGCAGGGCAAATACGTTGTCTTCGGCGTTGCGAAAAATGGCAATCACTTTTCCATCTTCACGTGCGAACCTTCGCGCACCGAGCAGGGGAATTTCCTCCAGTTTGCAAACGCTGATATAACTCATGCGACTATCGCGATCGGAATGAATTGCTTCAAATCGACGCGCGCCTTTTCGGGTTCATGCCACGGGTCGGGCTCGCCATCGAGCGCGAATTGCAGACGTTCCCACAGCGCTTTGCGATTAGCGGCGTCGTCGAGTACATGCTTTTTGCAGTAATCGAGTCCGACGCGATTGACGAAGTGCACCGTTCGCTCCAGATACCAGCCCTCCTCGCGATACAGTTGCAGGAACGCGCCCGAATACTCCAGCACTTCTTCGTGCGTTTTTACCTTGCAGAAGAACTGCGCGACTTCGGTCTTGATGCCCCCGTTACCGGCGACATAAATTTCCCAGCCGGAATCAACGCCGATTACGCCCACGTCCTTGATGCCGGATTCAGCACAATTGCGCGGACAGCCCGACACCGCCAGTTTTACCTTGTGCGGTGCCTGCATGCGCCACAACGCGCGTTCGAGTTCCTGACCCATGCCGGTTGAATCCTGGGTACCGAAGCGACACCAGTCGGAGCCGACGCAGGTTTTCACCGTACGCAGTGCCTTCGCATAGGCATGGCCGGAGGGCATGTCGAGTTCTTTCCAAACCGCAGGGAGGTCTTCCTTTTTGATACCCAGAAGGTCAAGCCGCTGTCCCCCGGTCACCTTGACGGTCGGAATGTTGTATTTGTCGACCACATCGGCGATGCGGCGCAGCTCGCCGCTATTCGTTTCGCCGCCCCACATGCGTGGCACCACCGAATATGTTCCATCTTTCTGAATGTTGGCGTGCGAACGCTCGTTGATAAAGCGCGATTGCGGATCGTCTTTCGCCTCGCGTGGCCAGGTCGACAGCAGATAGAAATTGATCGCGGGGCGACAACTTGCGCACCCGTTGGGTGTGCGCCATTCCATGAATTTGTAAACGTCGGGGATTGACAGCAGATGTTGCGTGCGAATCGCATCGCGCACCGCCTGATGGGTATGCTCGGTGCACCCGCACATCGCTTTTTTCCTGGGCGCTTCCGAATAGTCGCCGCCCGCGGTGAACATCAGGATCTGCTCGACAAGACCGGTACACGAACCGCAGGAACTCGACGCCTTCGTGTGTATTCTCACTTCATCGAGCGTAAACAGGCCCTTGTCCTTGATTGCCTTGACGATGGTACCCTTGCACACGCCGTTGCAACCACATACTTCGGCGGCGGCGGTCATCGCCAGCGCTTTGTTCTGTCCCTGATGGCCGGTGTCGCCGAGATTCGATTCGCCAAACATCAGGCGGTCGCGCATTGCGGCAACATTGGTGCCATCGCGAAGCAGCTTGAAAAACCAGGTGCCGTCGATGGTATCGCCCACCATCACCGCGCCGATCAGTTTGTCGTCTTTGATCACCAATTTTTTGTAGACGCCCGCGCCCGGGTCAGCCAGCACGATTTCTTCAGTACCGTCGCCCCCCGAAAAATCGCCGGCCGAAAACAAATCGACACCGGTAACCTTGAGCTTGGTGGAGGTCAGCGAGCCCGTGTATCGGCCGATGCCGTATCGTGCGAGATGATTGGCGCACACCTTGGCCATTTCGAACAGAGGTGCCACCAATCCATAGGCGATACCACGGTGATTAGCACATTCACCCACGGCGTAGATGCGCGGATCAAAGGTCTGCATGGTGTCATTGACCACGACACCACCGGGTTTGGCAACTGAACAATGCAGTCCCGCCGATTCTGCGAGCGCGGTATTGGGGCGAATGCCCACTGCCATGACTACCAGCTGTGCGGGAATCTCCTCACCCGTTTTAAGCCGCACCGATTTGACGCGTCCGCCCTGGCCCTCGTCGGCGTCCCCCACCAGCGCCTCGGTATTCGCCTCGATCCTGAATTGCAGCCCCTTGGCCTCCAGCGTTTTTTGCAGCATGTTGGCCGCGGTACGGTCAAGCTGTCTTTCCATCAACCACGGCATTACGTGGATGACGGTGACGTTCATGCCACGCAGCTTCAGGCCATTCGCCGCCTCAAGGCCCAGCAACCCTGCTCCAATGACCACCGCGTCCTGGTATTGGCTTGCAGCAGAAATCATGATTTCGGTGTCGTGAATATCACGATAGGAAAGCACACCTTCCAAATCCTTGCCAGGCAAGGGCAGGATGAAGGGGTTTGAACCAGTAGCGAGCAACAAACGATCATAGGGCTCGCGCGTGCCGTCGTCGGCGATCACTTCGCGTGCCTTGCGGTCGATCTTGACGACCTTCTTGCTGGTATGCAGGCGAATGTGGTTTTCCTCGTACCAGGCGAGGTCGTTGAGGACAATGTCCTGCAACGTCTGTTCGCCGGCCAGCACAGGCGAGAGCAGAATGCGGTTGTAGTTCGGGTGGGGCTCGGCACCGAATACAGTGATGTCATACAGATCAGGGGCGAGTTTCAATAACTCTTCGACCGCGCGGATGCCAGCCATGCCGTTGCCGACGACCACTAACTTCATTTTTGCCATGACATTCAATTTTCGGCCCTATCACTTCGCGGGCGAATTTCAACGGCATTTTCGCCGAATCGCACTGGGCGCATCCCCGCATGGAACGCGGGGCCCCTGCTTTGTGTGCTTTCGGCGATACCGTTGCGGACTGCGACCAGTTTCATTTTTACCATGATGTTCATGTGCAGCTACGCTGCTGCCCGCAACTGCTTTTTGTACAGGAACTCCAGCACCTGCCGCCGACAATCCAGATAGTGCGGGTCTGCCAGCAACTTCAGGCGGTCACGAGGTCGCGACAGCGTCACATTGACAATATCGCCAATCGTCGCCGCCGGCCCATTGGTCATCATGACAATGCGATCCGACAGCAGCACCGCTTCATCGACATCGTGCGTCACCATGACGACGGTGCTCTTGATTTCGGCGACGATAGCCATCAACTCATCCTGCAGCTTGGCACGCGTGAGCGCATCGAGCGCACCGAACGGTTCATCGAGAAGTAACACTTTCGGTTGCATCGCGATGGCACGTGCGATGCCGACCCGCTGCTTCATGCCGCCTGAAATTTCGCCTGGATGTTTCTGTTCGGCATGCGTCAGGCCCACGAGTTTGAGCGCAGCGTGGGTTCGATCTTTCAATTGGGCTTTCGATTCAACCTCGGCAAATACCCGCTCAACGGACAGGTAAACGTTGTCGAAGCAAGTCAGCCAGGGGAGCAACGAATGGTTCTGGAAAACCACTGCACGATCAGTTCCTGCCCCTTTGACTTCGCGGTTGGACAGCAGAACCACGCCGCTAGTGGGGTACAGGAGCCCCGCAAGCATATTCAACAAAGTCGATTTGCCGCATCCCGAGTGACCGATGAGCGTGATGAATTCGCCCTGCTGGACCAGCAGATTGACATCGCGCAAGGCCTCAAAGCGACCCCGCTTGGTGTCGAACTCCATCCCGACGTTTTCGATACTGAGAAATTTCTGCATGATGCATGTCCCCTTAAGGCCTGACTCAACTTACATATTCATAGCTGAATTTTTTCGCGACGTACACCAGCAACTGTTCGAGCAGCAAGCCCACGATGCCGACAACAAAGATCGCAATGATGATGTGCTCGACGTTCAGGTTATTCCATTCGTCCCACACCCAGAAACCAATTCCAACACCCCCGGTTAACATCTCGGCCGCAACGATGACCAGCCACGCGACGCCGATGGATAGTCGTATGCCGGTAAGAATGTACGGTAATGTCGCGGGCAACAGGATCTTGCAGGTCACCTTCCACGGTGAGAGATCGAGCACCTTGGCGACGTTGAGGTAATCCTGTGGCACCCGCGAGACGCCGACGGCGGTATTGATGATCAACGGCCAGATGGCGGAGATGAAAATCACCCAGATGGCTGCCGGGTTCGCCGCCTTGAAAACCAGCAAACCGATCGGCAACCACGCCAGCGGCGACACAGGACGCAGGAGGCTGATGATGGGTGACAGCATGCCATTGAGAAAGGCAACGCGACCGATCAAAAACCCCAAAGGGATACCTACCAGCGCGGCCATACCGAACCCGATGCCGACACGTTTAAGCGAAGCGAGAATATTCCAGCCGATGCCCTGATCGTTGGGACCTTTTTGATAAAACGGATCGCTGAACAACTGCACCGCCGATAACCATGTCTTGGTCGGCCCGGGAAGATTGGGGCTCGAGCTTGCGACGATTGCCCACAGGCCGACAAACAGTAGTAAGCCCAGCACAGGTGGCAGCAACAGCATGGTCCACTTCATAATGACAGGCTTCATGTTGCCTCCAGGTCTGGCGACCACCGCCAGCTTCGGCGGATTGCCTGCTGACGCGTTGACCTGCAGCGATGCATCGGTAAGAATTTCGTTGGCTGCGGCTGTCATGGCATGCTCCGATTCATTCGTCGATCAAGCTTTGATCTTGAAAGAGGCGGCATATTTTTTGGGATCCTTGCCATCCCAGACAACACCGTCAATCAGCTTGGATGTCCGCAGGTCCGACTTCGGTAACGGCACCTTGGCCATTGCTGCTGCTTCTTTGTAGAGCGCGATCTGGTTAACTTGCCTCGCAACGGCAAGATAATCGAGGTCTTCTTTGAGTAGTCCCCAGCGCTTGTGCTGAGTAAGGAACCACATGCCATCCGACAAGTAGGGATAGGTCACGGTCCCCTCGTTGTAGAACTTCATGTAGTCCGGGTCCTTCCACTTCTTGCCGATACCATTGTCGTAATCACCCTCGAGGCGCTGGTCGATGACGTCAACCGGGCAATTGACATAAGCCTTGTCGGCAATTATTTCGGCGACTTTCTTGCGATTGGCCATTACATCTATGAATTTGCCCGCTTCGAGAACCGCTGCCGTCATGGCGCGCGCGGTGTTGGGGTATTTCTTGATCCATTCCGCTGTGGTGCCGAGGGTTTTTTCCGGATGGTCTTTCCAGATTCCCTGTGTGGTTTCGGCTGTGAAGCCGATCTTGTCGTAGATGGCGCGATTGTTCCAGGGCTCACCGACACAGAATCCATCCATATTGCCGACGCGCATATTGGCCACCATTTGTGGTGGCGGCACGACGATGTTTTTCACGTCCTTGAACGGATCGATGCCGTAGGTGGCGAGCCAGTAGTAAAGCCACATCGCGTGTGTGCCAGTCGGAAACGTCTGGGCGAAGGTATATTCGGCCTTGTTCTTGTCGATGAATGCCTTCAGCGCCACGCCATCTTTCACGCCTTTTTCCGAGAACTTGTTGGCTAGCGTGATCGCCTGGCCGTTGTGGTTGAGATTCATCAGAATCGCCATGTCCTTTTTCGGACCGCCAATACCGGTGTGAACGCCGTAGATCAATCCATACAGGACGTGCGCGGCATCGAGCTCGCCGTTGACCAGCTTGTCTCGCACGCTGGCCCATGAGGCTTCCTTCGAAGGTGTGATCTTGATGCCATATTTTTCGTCGAACTTCATCACCGACGCGATGATCACCGATGCGCAATCGGTCAGCGGAATGAAGCCAACTTTCACCTCCTTTTTTTCCGGTGCATCGGAACCCGCGGCCCAGGCTGCCGAGCGCACACCAGGCGGGACGATGGCCATCAGCGCTGCCCCGCTGAGGACACCGCCTGTCGCACGGATGAAGTCGCGGCGCGACGGCTGCAGCGTTGTTGTTGCAATCGAACACTGGTCGTGGTTCGCAGCGCTTGGTGATTCATGGTTCATCCTGACTCTCCAAATTTATGACAAACAAATCACGCAATAAAAAACGTCCAAACTGGCATGCCCGTCACGCCGCGCCGAAAATTCGATCGCGGTGACCCACATTCCTGTCTGGACGCCGTTGTCCGTATGCGCTTCCTCATTGACGCGCACCTACCCTGTCAACAGCAAATTTGGTGCCAACACGTCAGATTGACGCTAGCCTGTTGATTCGATGGCGTAATTCAAGTCGATTCACGCTTGGCCCGTTAATACGTGCCTGATCACGCACCAAAAGCGATGCAGAGCGATGCTGCGATGCACCATAACGGCCCTCAACTTCTGACACCCGCTTCATCAGCCGATGATGTTTGTGATGTCGATGACACGCGGCGCGGCCTCGGCCATATTAATGCCGCGATCCATCGCGAAACGACGCAGTAGTTGAAATGCTTCCTCTTCGGCGATGTTTTTCTGTTTCATTAAAATACCCTTGGCGCGCTCAACTACTTTGCGGCCCGCTAACTGCGTTTTCGCAGCGGCGAGTTGCTGCTTAAGCGATTGTTCGGCAGCGAACCGTTCTACGGCAACTTCGAGGATAGGCAGCAGTCGATCCTGCGACAGTCCATCGACTACATAGGCCGAAACACCTGCGCGAACCGCCGCGCGGATGGTCGCACTGCTGCGATCGCCGGAAAATATGACAATCGGATGCGGTCGGTCACGCGATATGAAGGCGAGACTCTCCAGAGAGTCTCGAGAGGGTGATTCCGTGTCGATAATGATGACGTCGGGCGCGATGTCAACCACTGCATCGTAAATTTCCAGCGGCGAGGCAAGTAGCGACACGACCACGCACCCATTTGCTTCCAGCGCGGCGCGCACATTCGCGGCACGATCCGGGTCATCGTCGACCAACATGACTTTGAGGTGAGAACGTTTACGGGTCTTCATCATGTCAAACTATAAGCAAACGGCGTACCACGCATTCCTTTTGATATCATCCGACCATGACGACTTGCATTGCAAACTCCGCGCTACTGTTATTCGCACATGGTTCATCCGATCCCGGATGGGCCCAACCCTTCATCAAACTCAAGGCAGCCGTGCAGGCGCGCGAGCCCGAAAGAAAAATTGAATTGGCCTTTCTCGAGCGCATGGAGCCGTCGTTC
>JBKJVA010000058.1:0-4415 GCA_046589675.1 Usitatibacteraceae bacterium | reverse complement strand
TAACCCCGTCGTCCCAGCGCAGGCTGGGACCCAGTCCTTCCAAGTGCTTGAAAATACGATGGACTGGATTCCAGCCTACGCTGGAATGACGAACTTTTGAGGTTAATAGAAGTTCCCATCAGAAATGCTGATTGATGAAAAGGATTGTCATTTCGAGCGACGCGAGAAATCTGCTTTTTGCAGACAATAAAGCTTGCAGCCCTCTCAGGCGTGTTCGTGATCTGTCCAATTTACTGCGAAGCGATTCAATTCGTATGCATTACGTAACCCCAGCTTCTGTTTCAAATTCGCGCGATGCGCCTCAACAGTTTTCACGCTGCGATTCAATTTGGCCGCAATTTCGCTGGTGCCAAGTCCGATGCCGATCAAGCGGAAAATTTCGTGTTCGCGGTCCGTCAGGCTGGATAAAACAGAAACCGGTTGGTTGGCTGGCCTTCCGCGTACCTTGTGCGCCAGTAGCGTCTGCATGCGCTCGCTCAGATATCGTTCGCCAGCCAGCACCTTGCGGATGGCCTTGATCACGTTTTCTGGCGCCTCCTGCTTGACCAGATAGCCCTTCGCACCCGCACGGAATGCGCGTTCGCCATGCACCAATTCATCGTGCATGCTCAAGACCAAGGCGGGCAGGCCAGAGTACAGGCGGGTGAGTTCCTTGATCAATTCCAAACCCGACAAACCAGGCAGCGAGATATCAGTGACGACAATGTCGGGGCGTTGCTCCTTGAGGATTTCAAGCGCACGTTCCGCTGAATCGGCCGTCATGGTGACTTCCAGATCCGATTCGCTGTTGATCAACTCTTTCAGGCCGTGCAAGACGATAGCGTGGTCGTCGACAATCATGATTGTTGATTTCAAAGGGCATCTCCTTTCGTCTGCTTTAAGTGCAATGGTGATTTGAGCGGTGTTGTAACCCGCCACGCAACCCGCACCATCGTACCACCGAGTTTTCCTTTGCCGATGACAAGCGTTGCATCAATGGCGCGGCATCGATGACGAATACTGTGGAGACGCGGCTGGTCACTGCTATCAGCTTCGATGACGGGGTGACCGATGCCATTGTCCGAAACGGTCAATTCGATGCCACGACTCGTTCGTGTCAATGCGATGCGGATTTTTCCGGCCTTGCTGTGCTTGAGCGCATTGTTGACAGCCTCTTGAGCAATACGATACAACGTAAGCGCGACCACTTTATCCGCAATAGTCACGGCGGTCGGAATGCGTACGTCGCATTTCACCGATCCCAGGCTGCTGACGTCGTTTGCCAATTGACGCAAAGCGGCAACGAGCCCGTCGTGACCCCAGATGTAGGGTGACAACCCGTGCGCAATCATGCGGGTGTGACCAATGGTGCGATTGACCAGTGCAGAAATGCGGTTGGCAAGTCCGGCCTCGGCAGGATTATTGCCAGCAAGCTTTTGCGCGAGCGTTTTGGTCAGGAGCGCAATGCCGGTCAGGTCCTGTCCCAGTTCATCGTGGAGTTCCAGACCTACACGCTCAAGTTCCTTCTCGATCGACAGCAAGATATTTCGCTCAAGTTCCTGCCGATTACGTATTTCCATTTCAAGCGCAGCGTTCGCTTCTTTGAGTTCACGGGTCTTGGCCTCGACTGTGATCTCAGCCTGCCGCCGAGCTGTGACATCGCGTGCGCTGATTTGAATGTGCCGTGGCAAGCCTTTTTCGTCGCGTACCAATTGCAGTTGGCCTTCCAGCCAAAGGTAGTGTCCCTCAGCGTGACGAAAGCGATACGTCAACGTCATCCGTTCGCCACCTGTGTCGCCCGCTGCGCAGCGGGCGAAATCCTGCTGAAGCCAGACAAAATCATCAGGATGAAAAAATTTTGCGACATCCTCTCGAAGGCTGGTTTCGATGTCGTGGCCGGTCACGCGTGTGAACGACGGCGAAAGAAAAATCGTCTGGCCGTCAGGCTGCATCAGCACAACGATGTCACGCATGTTTTGCGTGATGAGCCGAAACCTTGCCTCGCTCTCTGCCATCTCCTGTTCAGCCAGTTTGATGCGGGTAATGTCGCGACCAATACCCTGGTAACCGATGAACTCGCCGTGCGTGTCAACCATTGGCCGTCCGCTGATACTGAACACACCATCTACCTTGCCGGTCTCGCGATTGCAGCTACGCGTCACCAGCCCCTGAAATGGTTGTCGTGCCGCCAGCGTTTGCTTGTGCACCTCCCATTCCTGAAGGCTCATTGCTTCAGGAAGTAACTCCCAGCGCGTCTTGCCGATAACCTCGGCGCGCTTGGTATTGAAGTCGGGCGTCGTCTCAAGTGATAGGTACGTGAACCGATGCTCGCGATCCATTTCCCAGAACCAATCCGACGAAATCTGTGTCAGTGCACGAAAGCGTTCTTCGGATGCCCGAAGCGCTTCACCTGCGTCATGTTTGTCGCTCATATCATGTCATCGATCAAAAGTGCGGCCTGATGTGCATTCTGATAGGTCGTTACTACTTTCCCTCGCCTCGCCCCCACATCTTCGCAAGTGTTCAGAAAATGAGTAGCGCGCGATAGTCGTTCACATTTGTTAGGGTAGGACCGGTGAAGATCAAGTCATCGAGCGGCGAAAAAAACCCATACGCATCATTCGCCCCAAGCTGCGTCTTTGCACTTACACCAATTGCACGCGCACGCGCCAGCGAGCCCGGTTCAAGATAGGCGCCGGCGTTGTCTTCCGAGCCGTCGATGCCATCGGTATCGCAAGCGATAGCAAAAATATTCTCGCGTTCATCGAGGTCGACCGCCAGTGACAGCAGAAATTCGCTGCAACGGCCACCGCGACCAACCCCGGCAGTGCGCAAGGTGACGGTACATTCTCCGCCAGATATCATCGCCACGGGCGGCTTCAGTGGATGATGATGTTGCTGGATTTGTCTGGCCAGCGCCGCGTGAACCTTTGCCACTTCGCGCGCTTCACCCGTCACGCTATCGCCCAATATCATCGGTGTGATACCGCGCTGCTGAAAAAACGCAGCGGCTCTTGAGAGGCTCGCGTGCGGCGTGGCGATCACCCGGTTTTCAACGCGCGCAAAAATTGCATCGCCTGGTTTTAGCGTTTCGGTAATGTCGCCGCGTGCGCCATTGGAAAGATGTCGAATAACCGACAGTGGCGGCACGATGCGGTAGGTCTTGAGAATGTCCAGCGCGTCCTGATAAGTCGACGGATCCGGGGCAGTTGGTCCGGATGCAATCGCCGCAGGGTCGTCGCCGGTTACGTCAGAAATGATCAGCGCTAACACGCGCGCCCTGGTCGCTGCAGCCAAGCGGCCACCCTGAATGGCAGACAGGTGTTTTCTCACGATGTTCATTTCCTGAATCGGCGCGCCACAGCCCAGTAACTCTGCAGTGACCACCTTCAAGTCCGCCATGGTGATGCCGGCAACTGGTAATGAAAGCAGGCTGGACCCACCACCCGACACGAGCACCACCAGCAGATCATCTGCGGTCAACGATTCAGCGAGACCGAGAATTTCTTTCGCGGCCGTTTCTCCGGATTCATCGGGCACTGGGTGTCCCGCTTCGATCACTCGGATTCGCGTTAGCGGCGGGGTGCAGCCATGTGCGTAGCGCGTAATCACAATACCTTCAAGCGGAGCATCGGCCGGCCATGCGGTTTCCACCGCTTTCGCCATCGCCGCCGCCGCCTTCCCCGCGCCCACGATGACTGCCCTGCCTTTGGGTGGTGCCGGCAAATGTGCCGGCACTATCAAGAGCGGGTCTGCAACAGATAGGGCTGCGCGGAAACTATCGACTAATAGTTCGCGTGGATTCATATTCAACCGCCGTTTCCAGGCCGCACTACTTCTGCGCCGCCGCACGTTTCTGGGCCACACCCAGCAATGGCACCAGATACCGACCGGTGAAACTATGCGGCATCTGTGCCACGTCCTCAGGTGTACCTTGACCAACAATTTCCCCGCCGCCGTCGCCACCTTCTGGACCCAGATCGATCACCCAGTCCGCCGTCTTGATGACGTCAAGATTGTGCTCAATGACGACCACGGTATTGCCGTGCTCTCGCAGACGATGCAACACTTTCAGCAACAGATCGATGTCGTGGAAATGCAGACCGGTGGTGGGCTCGTCAAGGATGAACAGCGTCTTGCCGGTATCGCGTTTGGACAACTCGAGCGAGAGCTTTACGCGCTGCGCCTCGCCGCCCGACAGCGTGGTCGCACTTTGTCCGAGCCGGATATAGCCCAAGCCCACATCGAGCAACGTGGTCAGTTTGCGTGCCACAACGGGTACGGGTTTGAAAAACTCAAAAGCAAGCTCGACCGTCATGTCCAGCACTTCGTGAATATTCTTTCCTTTGTAACGCACATCGAGTGTTTCGCGGTTGTAGCGTTTGCCAAAGCAGACATCGCACGGCACATACACGTCCGGCAGGAAGTGCATTTCC
>JBKJVA010000162.1:0-4085 GCA_046589675.1 Usitatibacteraceae bacterium | reverse complement strand
CCCAACTGAGCTAACGACCCAACTTTGCTACCAAATCAACTGTTACCGCTATTGCAACGCGTCCGCTGGTCTTCCACGGAAAGCCCTGCATGGCTTTCCGGTTCGCCGGGCGCAAAGCATGCTTTGCGAAACCCCCGCCTCACCCAACTGAGCTAACGACCCAACATTGCCGTCAAGCTAATTGCCCAACGAAGCCTGAAATTATAATGCGACCGGCATTTCCGGTCAAATCTTTGTCATGTTTTTTAGGTGCGATTCAAAGTGATGTGGCGCAATCGGGGGGTTTATTAAACCGAATGGAACGTGCTTTATACGCAACTCCGCGCGCCTACACTCACTGTCATTTCGACCGAAGGGAGAAATCTGCTTTTGTCTTACCCGGCGAAAAGCAGATTTCTCCCTTCGGTCGAAATGACAGGTTTTTGGGGTGATCGCCAAACGCCGGCACTGGTGAGCATCACAGGGCGAAAATGACCGGAAACGCGCGCTAGTGTCGAACGTTGGCCAAGCGAGCGCAGGTTGAACACCTTGGATCGCTCTGCACATCAGTTTGAATCGCACACTCACGTTTTTCGGACGAGATTCAATGTGCTGCCGTGCAATCGAGGTTGGGATTGAACCGATTGGAACGGAACGTGGGGTACGCATCTACGCTTACTTTCGTTCCAACCGCGTGGGAACTCCACCTTTCGTTGAGTAGAAGCAACAGCAGATTTCTCCCTGCGGTCGAAATGACAAATATTTGGTGCATTTGCCAAACACAAGCGCTGGTGCGCATCGCATGGCGAAAATGCCTGAAAACGCGCGCCCGTATTGAATGTTAGCCATCGTAACTCAGCATCTATTCGGCATGGACCGCGATGTGAATCGCAACTTCACTTTTTGAATTTATTACGCAGCATTTCCATCGTGGCGCGCAGTGTTTGTGCTTCACCACCCTCGGGCCGCCCTGGCCGGGATTTCGGGTTCCACGCGAACAGATCGATGTGGATCCACGCTTGGCCTTTCGGGATGAAGTGTTCGAGAAACAATGCCGCGGTCACCGCGCCTGCCTGCGGACCGCCCGTATTCACCAGGTCGGCGATGGCGGGCTCAATCATTGCATTGTAAGGCTGCCAAAGTGGCATCCGCCATAGCGGATCGCGGGTGGTTTCGCTGGCAGCGATGAGTGCAGCACTCCATATTTCATCGTTGCAGAATGTCGCCGGCAGTTCGGGCCCGAGCGCGACACGCGCCGCGCCCGTGAGCGTAGCGAAATCGATAATGATCTCGGGCCGGCTTTCGGCAGCAAGTGCCAGCGCGTCCGAAAGTACCACGCGGCCCTCGGCATCGGTATTGCCAATTTCCACGCTCAGCCCTTTTCGCGTCGCGATGATGTCACCGGGCCGGTAGGCGTTGCCACTGATGGCGTTTTCGACGGCGGGTACCAGCATGTGTAAGTACACCGGCAATTTCTCTGCCATGATCAGCCTCGCCAGACCAAGCGCATGCGCACCGCCTCCCATGTCTTTTTTCATCCAGCGCATCCCTTCGGCACCCTTGATGTCAAGGCCACCGGTGTCGAAGCACACGCCTTTGCCGACGATGGCGATGCGCGGGTGCTTCTCATTGCCCCAAATTAATTCGATCAGGCGTGGCGGACGATGGCTGGCGCGCCCGACGGCATGGATCGCCGGGAAGTTGTGTGCCAGCAAATCGTCACCGACCCATTCGCGAAAGGTGCCACCAAACTCTTTGGCCAAATCCCTTGCGACTTGGGCAAGGTGCTGCGGCCCCATGTCTTCCGTAGGCGTGTTGACCAGATCGCGGACTAGCGTGGTGGTGGCCAGCACATTTTCGGCACGGGAAAGGTCATCACTTGCCGCAATGACCAGATTGGCTGGTGCGCGCGAAGCCTTTTTGTAGCGGGCAAATTGATAGCTGCCGAGTCCCCAACCCAAGGCCGCCGCGTAGGGATCGAGCATATCGTGATGAGTTGCGATCGTGTAGTCGCCGGCGGGGAGCGCCAGGGGCAGATGCGACAACGCATAAACATCACCCGCGTTTCGTACTCCCACCAGCACCTGCGCAAGTTCGCCATTAACGCCTGGCACAAGTAAATGCGTATGCGGCTTGGCGCGGAACTCGTTGGCGGCGAGCCATGCCCGTGTACGCGGTTCGGCGTGCGCCAGATACGCATCAAAATTTTCACTATGGATGATGACGAGGGCAACGGCTTTCGCCGCCATGGAGGAATCAGTAATGAATGCCATAAATCCTTGCTAGTAAATGATGCCAACCAACGCGCCGCAGGACATTGTAGCCAGTGTTCCCGCAATCAGGCTCTTATAGCCCAGATCGATAATATCGTCGCGTCGTTCCGGGCAGATGGTGCCCAGGCCGCCGATCATGATGCCGATCGAAGCGAAATTGGCAAAACCACAAAGCGCGTAGATCATGATGACGCGACTGCGTTCTGACAGCGCCTCCGGCGATAGTTTGGCCAGATCGAGGAAAGCTATAAATTCATTGAGCACGGTCTTGGTGCCCATGAGTGAACCTGCCGTCTGCGCCTCGCTCCATGGGATACCGATCAACCATACTATCGGCCGCATGATCCAGCCAAGGATGCCCTGCAGCGTGGGCGCGGACTCTTTTGCAAACGGAATGCCGATGATCATATTGGTGAGTGCAATCAGTGCGGTCAGCACAATCAGCATGGCCGCAACGTTGATGTAACTGGCGACACCATCGACAGTACCCTGTGTGACGGCGTCCATGACGCTGCTTGCCGGGCGCTCAGTCGAAATCGTGCCGTCGGTAATCGGGCCTTCATGCGGAACCATCAAGGCCGAGAATGCGATGGCCGCCGGTGCACTGATGAAAGTGACGATCAGCACATGTCCGATCGCATCCGGCACCACCGGACCAAGGATGTAGCCATACACCACCATCACCGTGCCGGCAATGCCCGCCATGCCGCCTGCCATGGTGATGAACAACTCACCGCGCGAAAGCTTGCTTAAATAGGGCTTGATGAACATCGGCGCTTCAACGGTACCCAGGAAAATATTCGCTGCCGTTGACACGCCCACCGCGCCGCCGATGCCGATGGTTTTTTTCAATACCCAGGAAAAGACGTTGACGATAAAGGGCAGAATGCGCCAGTAAAACAGCAACGATGAAAGTGCCGAGACGACGATGATGAGCGGCAGCGCCATGGTTATCAGGATGAAGGTGCTCTTGCCGTCCTCGACCTTGAATGGGGCATCACCTGGCGCGCCGGTGGCACCCATGTAGCCGAAAACAAACTTGGTGCCCTCGCGGGTGGCGGCGGCAATGCCGTTAAGTGCATCGTTAAGCGCCGCAGAGGCCTCCTTGAACCACGGGAACTTGAAAAGCAATAGCAGCAGGATTACCTGCAGAATGATCGCGCCGAAGACGGTGCGCCAGTTAATAACCGCACGCTTCTCCGATATTGCCCATGCGACGGCATACAACACGATAAACCCCATCAGACTTTGCAAGGCGAGTGCCATTGTTGTTTTACTCCTGTGTTCGAATTGACCTAAAGTTAGTGGACGGTGGCGTTGTTGATCCGGCAAACAGCTTGAGAAGCGGCCAGACCGCAACGAGCCCCCTCTGCCACGAAGGGAGAGGGAAGTTTAAGTCTCTAAACTTTGATGGAAGAGGGGTTGGGGAGAGGGTGATCACTGAAGCATTACGAAACTCAATCTCCGTAAACGCAACGCAAAATGATACGCGGAAATGATCGCCACGACTCTGACGCGCCAAATGTCCATCCGGTGCTGCAAATCGACTGTTCATGTTCGCGTAAAATGCGTGCTCGATAATACGGAGGATGTCATGAAGCGCATTTTTCTGATGCTTGCGATTGCAGTGCTAAGTGCATCCTGCGCGCAAGCACCCAGGACGTCGTCACTGGCAGGCACGCCAACCCCCAGCGCAACGGTTGACGTAAAGATTATTGCGTTCAATGATTTCCATGGCAACCTCAGAACGCCTAGCCTGCGCGTAGCAGTGCCAGATGCATCCCAATCGACCGGCATGCGCTTCGAGCCTGCCGGTGGCATTGAACAGTTCAG
>JBKJVA010000303.1:0-3800 GCA_046589675.1 Usitatibacteraceae bacterium | reverse complement strand
TTTTCTGGACGAGGGCGTGCAGTAAGTTCCCCCACCCCGAGATCCAACCCATGAAAGCAATTCTCTGCAAAGCTTGGGGAGGCCCGGAAACGTTGGTACTCGAAGAAGTCGCCTCGGCTGAGCCAGCCGCGAACGAAGTCAAAATTCGCGTGCGGGCTGCAGGCGTCAATTTTCCCGATGTTCTCATCATCCAGAAGAAATATCAGATACAGCCAGCGCTGCCGTTCTCGCCCGGCGCGGAAGTTTCCGGTGATGTGATCAGCGTCGGCGCTGACGTCACGCATTTAAAGCCCGGCGATAAGGTCGTCAGCTTTTGCGGGGTGGGTGGATTTGCCGAAGAAGTGATTGCACCGGCTGCATTGACGATGCCGATGCCGAACGGTGTGCCCTATCCCCTTGCCGCCATATTTTCCCTTGCCTATGGCACCTCCTGGCATGGCGTGCGCGACCGCGCCGCGTTGCAACCCGATGAGACCATGCTGGTGTTGGGCGCATCCGGCGGCGTGGGGCTGGCTGCCGTGGAGATCGGCAAGGCGATTGGCGCGCGCGTCATCGCGGCCGCGTCCAGCGATGAAAAGCTCGCCATTTGTCAGCAGCACGGTGCCGATGCGTTGATTAATTATTCGCGTGAGAACTTGCGTGACGCCATCAAACGCGAAACCGCCGGCAAAGGGCCGGATGTTATTTTCGACCCGGTGGGCGGCAAATTTGCCGAGCCTGCGTTTCGTTCCATCGGCTGGCGCGGTCGCTACCTCGTTATCGGCTTCGCCGATGGCAAAATTCCCTCGCTGCCGCTCAACCTTGCGCTGCTCAAAGGCGCCTCAATCGTGGGGGTATTCTGGGGTGAATTTGCCAAGCGCGAACCAACGCAAAACATGCAAGGCATGGCGGAAATGATGGGCTGGATGAAGCAGGGGAAAATCAAGCCGCTGATATCCAAGTCGTATTCGCTTGCCGAGGCACCGCAGGCACTAATGGATATGGCCGCACGCAAGGTTATAGGGAAAATCGTCATCACCCCTTAACCGGAGCGATAAGGCGATAAGGGGTCATCGGTCAATTGTTTTGCGAAACCATTCACCCTGATACGTTAATTTCTAGAATTTTGTCCTTCGACGAAAAATGCGCTCAGGTGGGAGGCCGATTAATGTCGCCCAATCACCAGCAGCCGATTGACAAGCAGATTGCGGCGATTGCATTGGCTCCAGACTTGACTGTTGTGACCAGAAACGTAGCGTACTTTCAAGGAACGGGAGCGGGTCTGATGATCCCGTTTGTGCCGTGATGACTTGCATATGCGCAGGTCCGTATTCCTGATTTCGCCTTCACCGAGCAATGCGGCAATGGGCCCATTGCGGTCAGTCAGCGGCATCGCTGAAATTGGCGGACTTAAATCGAGTTCATGATCGACTAGTCAGTCGAGTGCATGTTCAAACGTGCCTGCAACCAGTTGTTGCCGCAAATCAACGGCCAGAAATCGAGGGCTAGTGTCGATGAATTTGTAGCGTGCCATGTTCAATAGATCGCTCAAAATTTGTACCCGTATACGACAATTCATGCTAACCGGCGGTTCACGATAAGTGAGTTTTTCTACAGCCTCGTTACGCGTTTCAATTAGCTCGGGAGAGAAATTTAATGAGGTAAACCCCCGGCTTTGCCGGGGGTCATTTAACTAGACCAGATTCGCAATCGTGATTCTGGTTCCTGCGCTAAAATGTCCGTTGATCGAAATCCAACGGGGCTAATCCATTTTAAGCATGGACACCTTCCAGTCCGGCTCGACCAACAACACGGTGTATCGATGTCAGCGAGAATTGAACGGCGGGCACCACGGCAGAAACGGAAATTGTTCTTGTATGTCCATTTGTTTTCATCGAATTTTCACACAATGAACCTGGGGGATTGAAATGAAGAAAATGTCGAAGGCAATTTTGCTTGTATCCATGCTGATGTTGAGCACAATCCGAATCGCCGGTGCAGTCACCGACGGAAACCTGGACGGGAATGGCCATCTCCATGTTGGCCTGCTGATTTTCGATGTGAATGGTTTGCCTGCCTTTCGATGTAGCGGTACTTTGCTTTCGCCCACCGTTTTGTTGACGGCGGGACATTGTACCGATGGCGCGAGCGGTGGTCGGGTATGGTTTGAAGCCGATGTTCAATCGAATCAGGTCGCGTTGGGCTATCCAACAGGTGGTGCGACCAGCGTCGAGTTTTGCGGGATTGCTACACATCCGCAATTCGGCGAAGGCTCCTTCGTGCTCCATGATGTCGGGGTGGTGACGCTTTGTATCCCGGTGGCAAGGGCTACCTACGGCGTACTTCCTTCCGTAAACCAGCTTGATGTGTTAGCGACAAAACGCGGAGCACAGGATGTTACCTTCACCGCAGTCGGTTACGGCGGGCAAAAGAGTTTCCCGGATGCGGCTTCGTTCCAAAACTCATTTTTGAAAATCCGCATGGTGGCGACACCGAAATTGAATCAGATCAACACCGGATTTACCGGCAATTTTTCGTTGTTGCTATCGAACAATGCCCATACCGGTGGCACCTGTTTTGGCGACTCGGGCGGTCCGAATTTTCTGGGTGGCAGCAACATTGTTGCCGGCGTGACTTCCTTCGGTATCAACGGTAACTGCGCGGGAACTGGTGGCGTCTTCCGCATGGACCGTCAAAACGTACTGGATTTCGTCAATTCATTTCTCAATTAACGAACAGTTTTTTTGGGGGTGAAGATAGAGGGCTGCCTGTGGGCAGCCCTAAACGCCGCGCCCGTCCGTACTAGTAATAGAGGCGCTACAGCCTAAGAATTGCTGACTTGCTGCTTGGGATGCAGCAACAACGCCGCCATCGCCATCCCGGCCAGCACCACACTGCCAAGCAGGAACGGCGATTTCACACCAACCAATTCCACCATCGCGCCACCCGCGGCCATGCCGATGCCAATCCCGCTGACGATAAAGGTTGACGACCAGGTGAATGCTTCGGTCGCATATTTGTTTGGTGCGATACGGGTAATCAGCAGGGTTTGCGCCGTCAAGGCCGGCGCGATGAGGGTGCCCGCAAAGAAGGCGACGACGCCGAACACAATCAACTGGTCGACCCACCAATGCAACAAAAATGGTACCGCCATGATGCCGATGGCAAACGCGAACTGGCGCTCCAGCGGGGCCTTGGGGTGCAATACACCGTAAATCGCGCCGCCCACGGCGCTGCCGAGCGAGTTCACCCCAAGCAGCACGCCAGCCAATACCGGCAGGGCAAGGTGGGTTGCGAATGCGGGGTAGCCCACCTCGAGAATGCCGAATGAGAACGTCAGCCCAAACGTGACCACGAACAGGCCGACCAATCGCGGCTCCGTCAACGGTCCCAGCAAATGGCGCTCGAAATGCGGTTCCTGCTGCCAGTAATTCAGGGCAGGCGTAAACAGAAAAACGATGAACGCGATCAACGTCACTACCAGCGCCAATGCGAACGCCACCTTCGCGCCGAACCCAGCGATCACCAGCGCGATCAGTGCGGGGCCCACGGTGAAGTTAAGTTCAATCATGATCGAATCGACCGAAAACGCCATGCGCCGATTGACTTCGTCGGGGAAGCGATGCCGCCATAATGTTCTGGTCAGCACTGCAATCGGCGGTGAAAATGCGCCTGCGCAGGCGGCGGCGAGTACGATGATGGCCTGCGGCATTTTCTGCGTCACGACCATAAACAATACCAGCAGAAACAGGCAGTTCAATACACCAGTAATGCGTAACGGCCACAACGGGCCAATGCGATCAATGATGCGGCCACACACC
>JBKJVA010000017.1:0-4742 GCA_046589675.1 Usitatibacteraceae bacterium | reverse complement strand
CACCGACAAGTCGTACCTGCTCGGTACCGACGATCAGGGCCGCGACATGCTCTCGGCAATTTTCTACGGGCTGCGCATCTCGCTCGGTGTCGGCGTTGCCAGCACGATTGTGGCGGTTGCCATTGGTCTCACGTTCGGGTTGATGGCCGCCTACTTCGGCGGCTGGGTCGATACGCTGATTATGCGCGTGGTCGATATCCAGCTTTCGTTCCCGGCAATTCTGCTCGCGCTGATTCTGCTGGCGGTATTCGGACAGGGCGTGGACAAGGTCATCATCGCGCTCATTACCGTACAGTGGGCGTACTACGCGCGCACGGTGCGTGCTTCTGCATTGGTTGAGAAGCAAAAGGAATACGTGGAAGCGGCACGCGTACTTGCGTTGTCGAAACCCCGCATCCTGTTTCGCCATCTGTTGCCCAATTGCCTGCCGCCATTGATTGTGGTGGCAACGGTGCAGGTGGCACACGCGATTTCGCTGGAGGCCACGCTGTCGTTTCTGGGTCTTGGACTACCGATTACCGAGCCGTCGCTGGGCTTGCTGATTTCCAATGGCTTCACCTATTTGATGAGCGGCAAATACTGGATCAGTTTCTATCCGGGTCTGGCGCTGCTGGTCACAATCATGTCGATCAATCTGGTGGCGGACCAATTGAGGGATGTACTCAATCCGAGACTGAAGAAATGACAAGAAAATTGCGAAACTCAAGCACTGGCGAGGATCACGGGCCCAAAATGGCTGAATCTACCCGCCAATGCTGGGGTTTGCTATCCTTGTACTCGTCATGCCAGCCATGAGCAATGTCCTGCAAGTCGAGAATCTGCGCACGCATTTCTTCACCAAGGCCGGTGTGGTGAAAGCGGTCGACGATGTTTCGTTTTCCATCGACAAGGGCCAGATTCTCGGCCTGGTGGGCGAATCGGGTTCCGGCAAATCCATGACCGGTTACTCGATCATGGGCTTGATCGATCCGCCGGGCCGCGTGATCGAAGGCCGCATCAAGTTAAATGGTCAGAACGTAACCGGGTTCAGCGGCGAACAATGGCGCGCCCTTCGCGGCAACCGCGTGGCGATGATTTTCCAGGACCCGATGATGACCTTGAACCCGGTCCTGCGTATCGATACACAAATGATCGAGGCCATCACCGCGCACGAGAAAATTTCCAAGGACGCCGCACGCGAACGCTGTCGCAATGCCCTCTCACAAGTAGGTATACCGTCGGCGGACGAACGCCTGCTCGCTTATCCACATCAATTCTCCGGCGGTATGCGTCAACGCGTCGCTATCGCCATCGCATTGCTGAACAAGCCCGATCTCATCATTTGCGATGAGCCCACCACCGCGCTGGACGTAACCATACAAGGGCAAATTCTGTTCGAAATGCAAAAGCTGTGTCGCGAATCGGGCACGGCGCTCATGTGGATCACACACGATCTTTCAGTCGTCGCGGGGCTCGCCGACAAGGTGGCGGTAATGTACGCGGGCAAGATCGTCGAGCAAGGTCTGACCGGGGAGCTACTCGATCATCCACTGCATCCCTACACCAGGGGCCTGCTCGACTCTGTGCCGAGCCGCAATATCAAAGGTCGGCCACTAAAGCAGATTCCCGGCATGACCCCATCGCTGCTGCAAATCGGCAGTGGTTGTGCTTTTCGCGAGCGCTGTCCGCGCCGTTCCGGCGAATGCGAACGTGCGCCAACGCTATCCAGCCCGGCGTCGGCGGCTTCACGCCAGGTACGCTGTTTTCATCCACATCTTGAGTATTTGGTGGAAGCGAACATGGAAGCACCGGCATGAGTGCACCTCTACTGGAGCTAAAAAACATTTCCAAGCGGTTCGAGAAAAAACTCGATGTCGCTGGACGCTTCGCCCGATCACTGGGGGCGGACTTGAAAGAAGAAACTGTATACGCGGTTGACGGTGTCGAGCTGAAAATTAACGCGGGCGAAGTGGTGGGATTGGTCGGCGAATCGGGCTGCGGTAAATCGACCCTCGGCCGGGTGGTGGTGGGCTTGCATCAGCAGTCAGAAGGCGAGAAATTCTGGCGCGGCAAAAATGTTGCGGCCATGACCACCGAACAGAAACGCGCCATGCAGCTTGAGGCGCAAATGATTTTTCAGGATCCTTACGCCTCGCTGAATCCTCGCTATCGTGTCGAAGATATCATCGGCGAGGCACCCGTCGTGCACGGCATCGTCTCTGCCAAAGACCAATCGTCGTATGTCGCAGAAGTCATGCAGCGTGTGGGCCTGGATCCCGCGCTTTCGCGTCGCTTCCCGCATCAATTCTCCGGTGGGCAACGTGCACGCATCGGCATCGCGCGCGCGCTGGCGGTGAAGCCAAATTTTCTGGTCTGCGATGAAGCCGTCGCCGCACTCGATGTGTCGATCCAGGCGCAGGTGCTGAATCTGTTTATCCAGTTGCGCGAAGAGCTAAATCTCACGTATCTGTTTATCAGCCACGATTTAGGTGTGGTGCGGCATTTGTCTGACCGGGTGGTGATCATGTATCTGGGTCGTGTGGTGGAAACCGCGCCCGCAGATGAGTTATTCACCAAGCCCAATCATCCATACACGCAAGGGTTGCTTGCAGAGGTGCCGTCGCTGACGGTACGCAAGAAAGATTTCGTCGCCATCAAGGGTGAAATCCCGTCGCCGCTCAATCCACCGACAGGCTGTCATTTTCACCCGCGCTGTCCACACACCGCCTCGGTCCCCGGCAACAAATGTGTGAACGAACAGCCGATGCTTAAAGAGATTGCGGTGAACCGCAGCTCGGCATGCCACCTGAATCAATGAAAATATTGGCGAAACCAATAGAATCGATTAAAGAAAGTTTAAAACCATGTCACCTTCCAATTCCCCATACCAGGCGTTCACCATTGCTTCGTCGCGAACCGATCACGACCACGATGTGCCGGTGGTCTTCGATTCGCCCCACAGCGGCACCATTTACCCCGCGGATTTCGACACCATCGTGCCGCATCTCACGCTGCGTCGCGCGGAAGACACACACGTAGAGGCACTATATGCGGCGGCACCGGACCACGGTGCGGTCTTGATTGCTGCAGGTTTCCCGCGAAGCTACATCGACGCCAACCGCTCGCTGCTCGACATCGATGCGGCATTGCTGGATAGCGCATGGCCAGGACCGATCAACGTCAGCAAGAAAACCGAAAAAGGCATTGGCCTGGTCTGGCGACTGCTTGATACGGGCGAGCCCATTTACGCACGCAAGCTGACCGTGGCAGAAGTGCAGGCGCGTATTTCGAGTTGTTATGCGCCTTATCACAAGGCGGTGCGCGATGCGATAAACGCTGCACACAAACACTATGGTGCCGTGTGGCATATCAATTGTCATTCGATGCCCGCCACCTCGTCGGTCATTTCCGAAGAAGGTCCCGGCGTGCAGCGAGCCGATTTTGTGCTCGGCGACCGCGATGGCAGCACCTGCACACCCGAGTTCACCGCTTTTGTCGAAGCGACGCTGCGCGCCATGGGTTACGACGTCAGGGTCAACGACCCCTACAAAGGTGTCGAGCTGGTGCGCGCCTATTCCGACCCGACCGCACACAAGCATTCGTTGCAAATCGAAGTCAACCGCAAACTGTACATGGACGAAGTCAGCCGCAACACCAATGGCAACTTCACAAAGCTGCAAGGTGACATCAGCACGCTCATTACGTCGATTTCAGACTATGCGCGAAAACATATTCCCGCCAGAGGACACGACCACGATTGCGGGCATGACCATCACGCCCATGAGCATGTGCATGGCCACGCACACGAAGGCGGACACAAACATGACCATTAAGCCGGGTGTTTCACCTTACACGGTAGACCTTTTGCCACCAGATATTTCCGCTTACCGGCTGGGTAATAGTGGTGTCGATTACATTACGACATTCGACAGCGGCAAGCCGGGACCGCATGTGATGGTCAATGCGGTCACCCACGGAAATGAATTGTGCGGCGCAATTGCGGTGGATCGCCTGTTCAAAATGAACGCGCGGCCGAAGCGCGGCAAGCTATCGCTCGGGTTCGCGAACGTTGCCGCGTTTCAATCATTTAATCCTGTGCTCCCCCATGCCTCCCGCTTCGTCGATGAAGACTTCAATCGCGTTTGGACACCGGCTGTGCTCGATGGTCCACGCCAATCGGCTGAACTGTCGCGCGCACGGCTGATGCGGCCTGTCATCGACCAAGTCGATTTCCTGCTCGATATTCATTCGATGCACGATCCGCATGGGCCAGTGATGATCTCCGGCCCGTTGGACAAAGGCATTGCGCTATCGAGGCAAATCGGTGTCCCTGAATTTATTGTGGCCGATGCGGGTCACGCCAATGGCACGCGGATGCGTGATTACGGCGGCTTTGGCGATCCGGCATCGGGCAAGGCGGCGGTGCTGATTGAGTGTGGCCAGCACTGGGAGCGGGCCAGCGAGAACCTGGCCTGGCAAACCGTGTGGCGCTTTCTGGACGCCCTCAACGTCGTTGATCACGCCTTGGCAGAATCGCAAATCGACCGCACGCCTGTGCCGCCGCAGAAAGTGGTGCGCGTGACCGAGGCAGTGATTGCCAGCGGCAGCGATTTCAAGTTTGCCGACGGGCTGCGCGGACTTTCTGTGGTGCCCAGGCGCGGGGATCTTATCGCGCTCGACGGCGGTAAACCTGTTGCTGCGCCTTATGACAATTGCGTTCTCATCATGCCGACGATGATCCATGTGAAGCCAGGATTGACAGC
>JBKJVA010000360.1:0-8210 GCA_046589675.1 Usitatibacteraceae bacterium | reverse complement strand
AGCCCCGCTGCGAAGCTGGCATCGCATCGTGCAACTCGACCGCCTTTGATAAAATTGCCCGTACTTTTTTCATGCCAGCTTCCAGTACCGCATCTGCGTCCTTGAGCCTGATTCCGGCCGAAGAGGAACCGCGCCCGGCTGCATGGTTCATCGATAGCGCCAGCGTGGCATAAGATAGATTTTGCTCGCGCGCCAAGCTAGCCTCAGGCATGGTCGTCATGCCAACCATCGTGCAACCGTCGCGTTCCAGGCGATTGATCTCTGCAACTGTTTCAAGACGTGGACCTTGCATGACACCGAGCACGCCGGCTTCGGACACGCTGATTGAGACCGCTTTTGACGCCGCCAAAATCAACATCCGTGCAAGCGTGCAATAAGGGAACGTAAAATCTACATGCGTGACTTCAGCCTCACCTTCGAAAAAAGTGTGCTTGCGGCCGTGAGTGTAATCGATGACCTGATCTGGCACACCAATTGCACCCGGCCCCATCGCTTCGGCGATTCCACCGACCGAATTAACTGCCAGCACACGCGTCACACCGACCGATTGCAACGCCCAGATATTGGCGCGGTAATTCACCTCATGCGGCGCGATCGTATGGCCGTACCCATGACGCGCCAGAAAAATAACCTCTGCCCTGCCTATTTTCCCGAATGTAATGTGCCCCGAAGGATCGCCGAACGGCGTACGTACCACTTCTCGCCGCGTGATCTCGAGATTGGTGAGATTGGATAATCCGGTGCCACCGATAATAGCCAACATGGCGTTACTTTCCTTTAACAGCGTAAATAGCGGGCAGATTACGCCAGGCACCGGATACATCCATGCCATAGCCGTAAATGAAGCGGTTCGGCACAGTGATGCCGACATACTCGGCTTTGAGTGGCTTTTTGTTATTGATCGCTTCACCGTAGTCTTTTACACAAAACACCGCGCACGCCACACTCGTCGCGCCAGTGCGCTTGACCAGATCAACAATGGCTGCCAGCGTGATGCCTTCGTCGAGGATGTCGTCGAGGATGATGACGTGGCGGCCTACGATGTTGTCGCGCGGTGCCACCCGCCAGGTCAATTCTGTACCAACGGTCTTGTCGCCATAACGCGACGCCTGAACAATATCGAAATCCAGCGGAAAATCGAGCTGCGGCAATAATTGCCCCGTGAACACGACCGCCCCCCCCATCACCGAGAGAATCAGCGGATGCTGATCTGCGAAATCGCGGTTGATCTCCTGCGCGATACGCGCGGTCGCCGCATTGACCTCCTCGGCGGTAAACAAAATTTCGGAATCAGCGAGTAGTGCTTTGGCGTCTTGTGCATTCATCGTTAAATTTTAACCTAGTGTCACGGGTGCTTGTGTTGCAGGCGTACGCGCTGGTCTAGAGGCGAGTGATTTTACCGGCGACCGCGTAACGGCGTTGATCCATGGGATGGATGAAGCCAGTGCAATTGTGGATTGACTGGTGCGGCAAGCCCGCGACTGAGCATTGCCAACTCCAGCACGCCGCTCGACATCAGAAGGAAGTGAGAACGGTACCCGCGACGCCCACGGCGGTGTAACCACTGGCGGTGCGCGCTAGCGCGGTCATATTGTTACTGGTCCCGGATACCTGTGCCGTCCAGGTGATACCGTCGACACTCGTGAATATGCTGCCCGAATTCCCGACCGCCACAAACTGTCCACCGAAGGCCACTGCGTTGACCGTGTTCGTCGAAATTGGTGATCGCGAGATCCATGTCAACCCGTCGCTGCTGGTGAGTACCGTTCCCGCTGCGCCCATCGCGACGAAGACGTTGGTGGTTGTCGTGGTCGCCGCTGCGCCTGTTCCCGTGGTGGTAACGAATGTCCCCATCGCGACCGCTTTCAGGTCGCTGGTGGTATTGGACGCAACGGTCGCCCAGGTCACGCCGTCGGTACTGGTCACGATGGCACCGGCTGCGCCCACAGCTACATATCTGCCGTTACCGAAGGTTGCCGCGTTCAAATTTTGTGTGGTGGCCGAAGTTACTGTTCGCCAGTTGGTTGCGTCAGCGCTGAAGATAGCCGTACCGCCGGCCCCGACTGCCACAAAGGCACCGGTTCCAGGCGTCGCGACGGCGTACAGGTCTGCGACCGTTCCGCTTGTTTTGGCTGTCCAGGTCGTTGCATCCGTGCTGAAGACCACCGTTCCCGCGGCGCCGACTGCGACAAACCCTAGACCACCATGCACCACGGCGTTGAGATCGGCGAAAGCGGCTGGATTCGTTCGCGCTGTGGCAACGGTGCCGTTGGCACCCGCAAAAATTGTGCCCCCGGCGCCAACGATGACGTTTGTCGTTGACGCCGCACTTACACCATTCAATTTGCCGCTTCCAAGCGGCGTCCCGACGGTCCACTTGGCCCCAGCGAAACGAGGCGTGACTACCTGTGTTGGTGCTCCTGCGCCACCAGGGCCACCATTTTTTCTGGCATTCATGGTGAACGAATAGGTGCTGTTGTTCGCCAGACCGGTAATCGAGTACGGAGATTTTGCATTGATAACGGCCTTGCCCCCGATTGACGACCAATTCGATGATGTCACCGAGCTGCCTGAAGCATAAAACAGCCAATACTCAACATCGGGTGCCGCGGTCCATGCGAGTGTGACGACCCCGTCACCGGGGATTGCCGTGAAATCGGGCGGCGGATCGGCTGAAACACTGCTGTTGCTGCAACCGCCGACGACAGCCGAGATGGCAATGAAGGCCATCAAGAGAACGAATTTTTTCACAAATATTCCTTTACTGTTGCTGATCGCAAATTATCCCACAACCTGCATCCGACACCCTGATAGCGAATGTATTCGAAAGGCGTGCGGGAAAATCAAATCGGGTTGTCGGGAGACAGGGCAGCATATTTTCGGACCGGTCCGCGCCCGTCGCCGACTGCGCCCATCGGGTCGTTGCTTGGACGGGTTGGATATAATTTTGGCAAACGAGCACTGGCGCAGCTTTACGAGCAACAATGCCTGAAATGGCACGCCAATGCTGCTTCTGCGTATTTAAAATGGTAGCGTTTGCGACTACTGCGTCTTCGCCCCCTCGCGGAACCAGACCGCAACGCGTTCGCGCTCCGCATCGGTCATTTGGGTGAGATTGGCGATGGGCATATAGCGTGATGCCGTCGTCTCGGCGATTTTCTGCGCATGCGTGGAAATTTGCTCGGCACTTTCCAGCATCACGCCTTTGGGCGGTTGGGGAAAACCGGCCATGGTCGGCCGTGCGGCATGGCACGACACGCAGCGTTCGGTAATGATAGCTTTCACTTGCACAAAGCTGAGTGCACTTCCAGTCCTGGCGCTGGATGGTTTGGGTGCCAGCAGGATGACGACCGCCAGCAACAGCAACACCGCCACAACCAGGTACAGCGGTCGCACTTGTCCGCGCTGCCGCAACACAAAAAATTGCCGAATCAGCGCACCAGCCAGCATCATCGCGCCCAAAATTGCCCAGCCGTAAGGGTGGCTGTAGGTCATCGGATAGTGGCTGCTAATCATGATGAACAACACCGGCAGGGTGAAATAGGTGTTGTGTACCGATCGCTGCTTGCCGACACGACCGGACTGCGCGTCGGGCTCGCTTCCGGCACGAATCTGGGCGACCATTTTTCTCTGTCCCGGAATGATCTTAAAAAAAACATTGGCCGCCATAATGGTGCCGAGCACAACGCCGACGTGGATAAATGCGGCGCGCGCACTGAAAACCTGGAATAGCCCCCAGTCCAGCACGATCACAAACACGAAAAGTGTTGCCAACAGCACCTTCTCATTTGCGCCAAATACTTTGCAAAGCATGCTGTACACGATCCAGCCAGCGCAGATCACGGCGAAACTGATGCTGATTGCCTGCAACGGCGTCAGCGTCATCACACTTTTGTCGATCAGATAAATATCTGCGCCATACCAATAGATGATCGCAAGCAATCCCAGCCCGGAGAGCCAGGTGGTGTAGGCCTCGTATTTCGACCAGTGAAGATTGTTGGATAGACCTTCACCTTTGGGGCCGCTCACAAATTTTTGACTCTGATACAAGCCGCCACCATGAACCGCCCACAATTCTCCGGACACGCCGCGCTTGACATCTTCGGGTTTGGCCGGTGCGGTCAGCGAGTTGTCGAGCATGATGAAATAAAACGAAGCCCCGATCCAGGCGACGCCTGCGATCAAATGCAACCAGCGCACCAACAGACTCAGCCACTCGACGATATAGGCTTCCATTACGAGACAGGCAACCGCGCTGCGATGTTGGCAGGCATGCCAGCATTTAAAAGTTCGCTGCGTCTTTGTAATATTTCCGCCGCGACTGCAATCGCAATCGTTGCCGGTTCCTTGCCCGCGATGCCTGCTGCGCCGATCGGACAATGCATCTGTGCCAATTGCGCAGTTGAAATGCCGCGATCCAGCAAGCGCCGTTCGAATTGGCGACGTTTTGATTGCGAGCCTATGAGCCCGAAATAGGCGAAATCGAGCCGCCGCAAGATCTGCTCGCTAAGTGTCTGGTCTAGCGCATGACTGTGGGTCATGACGAGGAAATAGCTGCCCGGCCTGGCAGCATCGATCTCGGTTTCAGGCACATCCGTGCAGATGAGTTTTACGTTGCCAGCAACCTCAATCGGAAACGTGTCCTCGCGACTGTCGACCCAGGTGATGGTGCAATCGAGTTCGGACAAGACCTTCACCAGCGCGCGGCCGACATGCCCGGCACCGAACAACACAATGTGAAAATCTGTCGTGCGGAGCAAGTCAAAAAAACAGGTCTGTTCCGGGTCAAACGCGTTCGCGGGCAACGTTTTCAATAATGTCACCTGAGATGCGCGCCGCATTGTCTGTGCAATCTCTCGAGCCTCATCGTCGCGTATACGCGACCCAAGCGACCCGCCAGCAATAGACCACGCATCATTGCCAGTGTCGAGAATCATTTTCCCGACGCGGGCATCGCCCGTTACGGGCGTGACGAGGATGCATTCATTGCCACGCGCGATGCGCGACGCCAGGCGCTCTACCCAACCGGCATCCGCGGGAACCGGCTCAAACAACAAATTCACCACACCGCCACAACATTGTCCCAGCGTTGCGCCGAGCGGGAAGCGGTGCAACGCGCGCGGGCCGTCAGCGCCGATCATGCCTCTGGCGATCGCGATGGCCTTGAATTCGAGATGTCCGCCGCCGATGGTGCCATGCACCTCACGCGCGGTGACGACCATTTTTGTACCGGCTTCGCGCGGTACCGAGCCCTTGGTCAAGGCGACGGTGATGACGATTGTCGTCTCGTTGCGTGCTTTTGCATTCAGCAAAAAAGAAATCCAGCCGCCCATGTCATCCCAGCCGCTGCTCACGCATCACCTCGACAGCCCGCATGATCGCTTCACTGGTCGCGGGCGCATTGAGCGGTGGATTGAGCCGATAATCCGCCACGCTTGCGATTGCGTCGCGAATCGCAAAGAATACTGAAAATGCCAGCAACAAAGGTGGCTCGCCAACGGCTTTAGAGCGGAGGATGGTGTCCTCCAGATTGTCGTTCTTGAATAACGCGGTACGGAAATCCACCGGGCAGTCATTCACGGCAGGAATCTTGTAAGTCGATGGCGCGTGCGTCATCAATCTGCCGGCGTCGTTCCACCAAAGCTCCTCGGTCGTCAGCCAGCCCACGCCCTGAATAAAGCCACCTTCAATCTGGCCCTTGTCGATCGCCGGATTGATTGAATTTCCGGCATCGTGCAGCAGGTCGGCCCGCAGGTGCTTCCATTCCCCGGTGAGGGTATCGACGATAACTTCTGAAACCGCTGCGCCGTAGGCAAAATAAAAGAACGGTCGCCCGGTCATGGTATTGCGGTCCCAATGTAGTTTGGGCGTGATATAAAAACCGTCGGACCAAAGCTGCACTCGCGCGTGGTTGGCACGCAGTACCAGTTCCGGAAAAGACAATGATTGGCCATTTCCGGACACCTTGTCGTCAGCGAAATCCACATCTTCACTGGTCCCGCCGAAAACAGTCGCAGCGAATTGCGCCAGTCTCACCTTTATCTGGCGCGCCGCATCCTGTCCGGCCTTGCCATTGAGATCGCTGCCGGTGGACGCGGCCGTCGCAGAGGTATTGGCCACTTTGCTGGTATCGGTGGCGGTGCAGCGCACATGCGCAAGGCTGATGCCGAGTTCGGCCGCCACCACCTGCGCGACCTTGGTATTCAAGCCTTGGCCCATTTCCGTGCCGCCATGATTTACCAGCACCGATCCATCGGTGTAGATGTGCACCAGTGCGCCCGCCTGGTTGTAGTGCACCATATTGAACGAAATACCGAACTTTGCGGGCGTCAGCGCCAGACCTTTCTTCAGCACGGGACTGTTGGCATTGAAAGCGCGCACTGCGTCACGACGTTGGCGGTAGTCGCTGCTTGCCTCTAACTCATCCACAAGTTCATGGATAACGTTGTCTTCGACCGTCATGCCGTAATGCGTGGTATTGCGTGCTGTCATTCCATAAAAATTCAGTTTGCGAATATCGAGGGGGTCCTTGCCCAGCTCGCGGGCGATATTGTCGATGATGTTCTCGATCAAGATCGCACCCTGCGGCCCGCCGAACCCGCGGAAGGCGGTGTTGGATTGGGTATTGGTTTTGCCGGCCATGGCGCGAACTTCGATGTCACTCAGATAGTAGGCGTTATCGACGTGGCATAGCGCACGCGCCGCAACCGGTCCGGAAAGGTCCGCCGAAAAACCAGCACGCATCACCATCTCTATTTTTACGGCGCAAATCAGCCCATCGTTGTCGTAGCCAACGGCGTATTCGTATTGAAAGCAATGACGTTTGCCGGTGATCATCATGTCATCGTCGCGGTCAAGCCGTAATTTCACCGGCCGATTGAGTTGTCTCGCGGCGATGGCGGCTACGCAGGCAAACAAGGCCGACTGTGACTCCTTGCCGCCGAAACCGCCACCCATTCGCCTTACTTCGACAACCACTTGATTCGCTTGCAGGTTCAGTGCATGCGCAACCAAGTGCTGCATTTCGGTCGGGTGTTGGGTGGAACACCAAACGTGCATGCCAAGGTTTTCTTTTGGCACGGCATAGGAAATCTGCCCTTCCAGATAGAACTGCTCCTGCCCGCCAACAGCGAATATGCCCGTGCTGCGGTTGGGCGCTGCTGCCAGCATGGCGGCGGGCTCGCCGCGCACCCGACTAATCGGCGGAATCACAAACGACTGTTGCTGTTTGGCTTCCAGCGGCAACAGTACCGCAGGTAATTCGTCGTATTCGACCTTGGCGAGACGGGCGGCACGACGCGCCTCGATCACTGTTTCGGCGATCACCGCAAACATGGGCTGACCGACGTACTGGACTAATCCATCGGCGAGAATCGGATCGTCATGAATGATGGGGCCACAATCGTTTCTGCCGGGAATATCGCTCGCTGTGATGACGGCAACGACACCGGATGCGGCGCGTACGGCGGACAAATCGATGAACTTAAACCTCGCGTGCGCTCGCTCGCTTAGTCCCAGTGCAGCGTACAGCGTTCCTCGCAATTCGGGAATGTCGTCGACATAGATAGCTTCGCCGGAAACATGCAAATGCGCGGATTCATGCGGATGCGCATTCATGCAAATACGCTAACGCTTTTGGCAGGCAGCGGATCAACAGTGCGGGTCTCAAGGTAAAAGCGGTAAAGCAGGTTCTGCGCGGTCAACAGACGATATTCACTGCTTGCGCGCATGTCCGAAAGCGGCGCGTAGTCGGTACCGAGTGCGGCCATGGCACCGCGCGCGGTGGCCTCGGTCCAATGTTTACCGTTCAATGCGGCTTCGGTCGCGGCGGCACGCTTGGGCGTGGCCGCCATGCCGCCGAATGCGATGCGGGCATTAACAATGCCGTCAGCTTCGAATTGAAAAGCGAACGCCGCGCAGACGGCGGAAATATCGGAATCAAATCGTTTCGACACCTTGTAGGTTCTAAATTGCAGGGACGATACCGGCAAGGGAATATCTACACTGGTCAGCACTTCGTCAGGTGCGATCAGGTTCGACATGTAGGCAATATAAAGTGCTTCGAGCGGCAATGTGCGTGTGCCTGCAACCCTCGCCAGGGTGACCGTGGCACCGAGCGCGATCAGCGCGGGCATACTGTCGCCGATGGGGGAACCATTCGCGATATTGCCGCCAAGTGTGGCGGCATTGCGTATCGGCAGCGAGGCAAA
>JBKJVA010000324.1:0-12633 GCA_046589675.1 Usitatibacteraceae bacterium | reverse complement strand
GTCCAGTCCATCATTGGCGCGACAGAAATGCGAAATGGTGGTTTCGGGGCTTCAGTCATTCTGCCATTTTATCAGTCCACTCTTCGTGCAAAATAGTGTGATGCGACATCCTGCCCCATCCGCTGAAATTCTCAACGCCGTGGAAATGCTGCGCGCCGGTGATTTGGTTGCCCTGCCCACCGAGACGGTATACGGTCTGGGTGCGGACGCAGCCAACGAAACCGCAGTAGCGAAAATATTTGCTGCCAAAGGACGGCCCGCGAACCATCCGCTGATCGTGCACGTCGCCAAAAATGTAAAGCTGGAAATGTGGGCGGTCGAGATTCCACGCATCGCGAAGAAACTCACCGATGCCTTCTGGCCGGGGGCGCTCACCTTAATTTTAAAAAAATCAGCGCGCATCTCCAAGGCCGTTACGGGTGGGCAAGAGACTGTGGGCTTGCGCTGCCCCGCGCACCCTCTTGCGCAGCAATTACTGGCAGAATTCGCCAAGGTCGGGAGTGGCATCATCGCCGCACCGTCGGCCAATAAGTTCGGCCATCTTTCACCGACCACCGCGCAACATGTGCGTGCCGAATTCGGTGATGGCTTGCTTATTCTCGATGGCGGGCCCTGTGAAGTCGGCATTGAGTCTACCATTCTCGATCTGTCCCGCATGCGATCCCTTAAGCACCCGGTATTGCTGCGCCCGGGCGCAATCACGCTTGAAATGATTGCCGAAATTATCGGCGAGATTCCATTGCACGCCGATGACGTACCGGCGTCGAAATCGCGGATGCTGCTCACAGATACGCCGCGCGTATCGGGTAGCCTCGTGGCGCATTACGCGCCAATGACACCGTTGCGATTGCTGAAAGCGAAAGCGATTCAGGAACAGACCGATCAACATCTCGCTGCGGGCAAGCGCGTTGCCGTTCTCGCTTTTGCCGCGCCGCACGGCGTCGCACCGTCGCCGCCTGGCGTCGGTGTGAAAAAAGTGCGGCCATTGGTCTGGATCACTGCAGAGCGAGACGCCGCTGACTACGCGCGGGACATGTACGCCCACCTGCGCACGCTAGATGCCGCGCAGACAGCTGTCATTCTCGTGGAGGCGCCACCGCTGACGGCGGCGTGGGATGCCATCAATGATCGATTGGGGCGCGCAGCGGTGGGGTCGGGCAGGAAACCCTCGGTGTAGCAGCCTGTCGGACTTAAGGGAAATCGGCTGCAAAATGACCTGGCCGGTGCAGAATTCCCCGCTTTCCAGCGCCAATGGAACAACCATTGGCTCGAAAAGCGTGAAATTCTGCCCGCGCCCAGCTCATTTTTCGCTTCGATTCCTTAAGTCCGACAGGCTGCTAGTCTGGAAGTAACTCGAAATTGAATTGGGCGACGTGGCTGACCGATCCATCGGGTGCACGAATGTGCTCTTCAAAGGAAGTACGACCATCGTTTGCCACCGACAAAATCGTTGAGGCACGCGTCCCATATTTCTCCGTCACGATGAGCGCAGGCGACAGCACCCGTTCCCACTCGATGCCCACGCCGGTGACAGGCAAAGTGCTGTCAGGCGCTTTCTTAGCGTCCGACAATAATTTATAGATCGCCATTCGGCGTGCTTCTTCAGACATTTTCATCTGAAGAAGCCCTTCCAGAGCCGACTTTGCTTCTTTGACCTTTGGCCATGGTTCGTTGAGCGTGTGGTTACTTAATGCGTAAACACCGGGTTCAAGGATTTGAATTGCCCGGTCGCGGCTGCTGAAGTAGGCGAGTGATGATCTATCGCCGACAACGAGGTTAAAACCGTTGTACGCATGCGCATGCTGTTTGGTCTCCAGCAGAAATGCACTAGGTGTGGTATCACCTGACAAGAAAGCCGTTACCAACTCGCCGCGGGACCGTGCCGTTGAGCTCTTGTCACTTGGGTCGCGGAAATTGGTGATGGCACCGAAGCGACCTGTGCGGGTCACGCCCATCCAGGTGCCGCCTGCTTTAAGGTCACGTCCGGCCAGTATTTGCGGAAAATCGGCCCACCACGCTGCCGGTGCGGCAGGGCGGTCGTGCCATTCATCCCTATTGGCACCGACGATCAATCGGTAGTCGGGATGCGCATTCCAGGCGAAGGCGATAAGGCACATCGAGAGTCAAAGCTTGGTCCGCAAATCCCACAACTCCGGGAATAGACGTACCTCCAGCATCGCCCGCAAATACCCTACTCCCGCCGTGCCACCCGTACCGCGTTTGAATCCAATCACCCGCTGCACCGTCGTCACATGCCGATGCCGCCACTGTCGAAAATAGTCCTCAAGGTCTACCAATTTTTCAGCAAGCTCGTACAAATCCCAATGCTGTTTTGGGTTGGCGTACACCTCTTGCCATGCGGCCAACGTGGTTGGGTTTTCCGTATAGGCTTGCGAGAAGTCGCGGTCTGTCGCGAGGCGGTCAAGGACAAATCCGCGTCTGGCCAGCAGGCGTATTGCCTCGTCGTAAAGGGAAGGAGAATTGAGCAAGCCTGACAACATGGTGTGAATCTCAGGGCGATGCTCGAACGGTTTTAGCAACGCAGGATTCTTATTGCCAAACATAAATTCGAGCGCGCGATATTGATGCGACTGAAAGCCGGAGGATTTCCCCAGGCTGTCGCGGAACGCTGAATATTCGGTCGGCGTGAGCGTCGAAAGAATATCCCACGCTTGAATCAAGTTGTTCATGATGCGCGACACGCGTGCAAGCATTTTGAAAGCCGGTGAAAGGTCACCACTACGAATTTGCTCGCGCGCGGCGAGTAGCTCATGCAGCATCAGCTTCATCCACAGCTCGGTGGTTTGATGCTGGATGATAAAAAGCAGTTCGTTGTGTTCTTTCGAGCGTGGCCGTTGCGAAGCCAGCAGTTGGTCGAGCCCAAGGTAATCCCCGTAGCTCATTTCATTGCTGAAATTCTCGAATGCACCTTCGGGAAGAGTGGGTTTTTCTGTCATGGCAATTTTTCCTGTCATTTAGAACATGGTTTCATCGCTGCACACGAAATGACAGGGTTATTAATTTCGATTCGTACCTCCAGCATTGGCGGACCTTGCGGAGCACTTTCTTCCCGCGAATCGCACCAGTGCTAGTGTTTCAATATAACGGCATCGTCGCCTTCAATATTGTTCCCGTTTGCGACTCGGTAATATAGAGCTCGTTCGGCCGCTCTGGATGGATGGCCACGTTGGTGGTCCAGTCTCCACGCGAAGAATCAACGCGATACTTCGCTTCACCACGCTTGTCGAATTGCCAGAGACAGCCGAGGCCGCTGTGTGCAACATAAAGATTGCCGTCCTCATCGATGGTGATCCCGTCCGGACCGGTTCCGCCGGAAAGTTGAATGAACTTGCCGACCTTCGAAACGCCATCTTCCACCAACGGCACCCGCCAAATCGCGTTGTCGCGCGTGACGGCAACGAATAAAAAATTCCCGTCGGGGCTCAACACCAGTCCGTTCGGGCTGGGCGCGTTTTTAATCAGTTGCTGCAACGATCCGTCCGCCTTCAGGCGATACACGCAGCCTGAAGGATCATGCAACCCGCTCTGTCCCTGATCGGTGAAGTACAGATCGCCATTCTTGGCAAACGTAAGATCGTTTACGCCCTGAAAGCGTCGCGACACATAATGCGTCACCAGTGGGGAGATACGCCGTGAATCGACATCCAGCGCCAACAGGCCGTGGCGATAGTCGGCGACGATGAGGCGCCCATCAGGGTGAAACTTGAGACCATTTGGCCAGCCATCGTACTTGAGGATCAGGTCCCATTCGCCCGTTGGGGTAATGCGAAATATCCGCCCAAACGGAATGTCGGTGACCCACAGGTTCCCGAACCCGTCAAAACACGGCCCCTCGAGAAAGCTGTGAATATCTTTGCCATGAAGATTGGCGACGACCCAGGGATTGTGGGCACCCGATTCGTGCAGATAGCTTGGTAGCTCGTAGGCAGTTTCGGTGGTTAAGGAAAGTGGGGCGTTGAACATAGGATGTCGGGTGTCAGGGTGGGGTCGTTATTATGCGACAAACACTGCGCGGCGAGCGCGGGTGGACGTATGATGGAAAAATGGGCACGACAAAAATATAATTCCTTCATAGCATGAGTTCGACAAGGTCTTAATGAGCGCAAGTGGCAAATGGCAATTCTGGATCGACCGCGGTGGCACCTTCACCGACATCGTTGCGAAACAACCTGACGGCACCTTGCTCACGCACAAACTGCTTTCGGAAAGTCCTGAGCAATATCGCGATGCCGCCGTCGCCGGGATTCGTTATTTGCTCGCTGTGTCCAACGGGTCGCCAATCCCGGTGAATCAGATAGAAGCGGTGAAGATGGGCACGACAGTTGCCACCAACGCTTTGCTCGAACGCAAGGGCGAGCCGACGGTACTCTTCATTACCAAAGGATTCCGCGACCAGTTGCGCATCGGCTACCAGAATCGCCCACGTATATTTGATCGGCATATCAAACTCGCCGAATTGCTTTATTCAGAGGTAGTGGAAGTCGAAGAACGTATCGGCGCACGTGGTGAAGTAGTCGTTCCGCTCAATGAGTCTAATGCGAGAAATACCTTGCAAGCAACGTGGAATAGCGGTTTTCGGTCAATTGCCATTGTCTTTATGCACGGCTATCGCTTCCCCCAGCACGAAGCACGGGTTGCGGAAATGGCACGCGGTATCGGTTTCACGCAGGTATCCATTTCACATGAAACGAGCCCGATGATGAAAATCGTTTCTCGGGGCGACACGACCGTCGTGGATGCCTATCTGTCGCCAATTTTGCGGCGCTATGTGAATCAGATGGCAGATGAGCTACCAGGCTGCAAGATTATGTTCATGCAAAGCAACGGCGGACTGACGGACGCGACTAAATTCCAGGGTAAAGACTCAATTCTGTCCGGACCGGCAGGCGGGATAATCGGCATGGTGCGCACGGGGGCCATCGCCGGTTTCGACAAAATCATCGGCTTTGATATGGGCGGGACATCGACCGACGTTTCGCACTATGCGGGAGAGCTTGAACGCGAATTTGAGACTCACGTTGCAGGCGTCAGGATGCGTGCGCCGATGCTGTCAATCCACACTATCGCGGCGGGCGGCGGCTCGATATTGCATTTCGACGGTCTGCGTTACCGCGTGGGTCCCGATTCGGCGGGTGCCAATCCTGGCCCCGCCTGCTACCGTCGTGGCGGCCCGCTGACGGTCACCGATTGCAACGTCATGCTCGGAATCATTCAACCAGATTATTTTCCAAGTGTATTCGGTCCCGATGGTGATGAGCCTCTTGACGCTGAAATTGTGCGAATAAAGTTCGCTGTCCTCGCAGGGCAAATCGAGAAAGTAACCGGCGAAAAGCTATCGCCCGAGCGGGTAGCAGAAGGCTTTATTCGCATCGCCGTCGCCAACATGGCGAATGCGGTCAAGTTCATTTCCGTTCAACGCGGCCACGACGTGACTGAATACACGCTGAGTTGTTTCGGCGGTGCTGGTGGACAGCATGCCTGCCTGGTCGCGGATGAACTTGGCATGACGCGCGTCTATATCCATCCGCTCGCAGGGGTGCTTTCGGCTTACGGCATGGGTCTTGCGGATATCGCCACCATGCGGGAAAAGGCGATCGAACTCGCGTTGACCGAGGGTAACCTCACCGAGCTGCGAGAGGCGCTTTCGCAGCTCGGGCTGCTCGCTTCTGCCGAAGTTGAGGCGCAGGGCGTGGCACCAGCAAAAATCCAGTTGAAGCGCCGTGTTCATTTGCGCTACGAGGGCACCGACTCGGCGCTGATCGTTCATTTCGGCAGCCTTCAAGAAATGCGGTCGGAATTCGAAAGCGCATACAAAAAGCGTTTCAGCTTTCTCATGCCCGGTCGCGCACTCGTCGTCGAAGCGGTGAGTTGCGAAGCCATTGGCGGTACCGGTGCCCCGACCACGCATGCATTCGATACACAAGCAACCACTCCCGCCACACCGGTAGTGATGGTGCCGGTTGCCCGCGACGGCAAAACGCGCAGCACGCCGATCTATCTGCGCCAACAATTGTGCCTCGGCCAATGCATCGACGGTCCGGCAATCATCGTCGAAAAAAATGGCACGACCGTGGTTGATCCTGGCTGGCGGGCGGAGGTCAGCGCGTTGAATCATCTGCTGCTCAATCGTGTCGTCGCGCGCTCGGTCCAATACGCGGTGGGCACAAAAGCTGATCCGGTCATGCTGGAATTGTTCAACAACCTATTCATGTCGATTGCAGAGCAAATGGGGTTGCGTCTGGCGAATACAGCTTATTCGGTGAACATAAAGGAGCGCCTGGATTTTAGTTGCGCGCTGTTCGACGCCGATGGAAGCCTTATCGCCAACGCGCCCCACATGCCGGTGCATCTGGGCTCGATGGGCGAGAGCATCAAGACCGTCGTGCGCAAAAACGCGGGCAAAATGAAGCGCGGTGACGTGTATGTTTTGAACGATCCTTATAATGGCGGCACTCACTTACCGGATGTGACCGTCGTCACACCGGTATTTGCCGATGCCACCGAGGAAATTCTCTTTTACGTCGGCTCGCGCGGTCACCATGCGGATATCGGCGGTATCACGCCTGGTTCAATGCCGCCGTTTTCAAAGACGGTCGACGATGAAGGTGTGTTGCTCGACAACATTAAACTTGTCGAAAATGGGGTCATGTGCGAGGCGCAAATGCGAGCGCGGTTGACAGGTGCCAAACATCCCGCCCGCAATCCTGACCAGAACATCGCCGATTTACGTGCGCAAGTTGCGGCCAACGAAAAGGGCGTGCAGGAACTCCGCAAGATGGTGGCACATTTCGGGCTCGATGTCGTCAAGGCCTATATGCAGCACGTGCAGGACAACGCCGAAGAATGCGTGCGCCGCATCATCGGTACGCTAAATAACGCCAGCTTCGCTTACGAAATGGATAACGGTGCGGTGATCAAGGTCTGCATCACAGTGGAAACTGATAAGCGCAGCGCGACCATTGATTTCACCGGCACCTCGCCGCAGTTGGAATCCAACTTCAACGCCCCGTCAGCCGTCGTCACTGCCGCCGTGTTGTATGTGTTCCGCACACTGGTCGATAGCGATATTCCACTCAATGCCGGATGCCTCAAGCCACTTAGCATCATCATCCCGGAAGGGTCGATGCTTAATCCGCGCTCGCCAGCGGCGACGGTCGCGGGAAATGTCGAAACATCGCAGTGCATCACCGATGCCATTTATGGCGCTTTGGGCGTGATGGCCGCGAGCTATGGCACCATGAATAACGTGACATTTGGCAACGACGACTATCAATATTACGAAACGGTCTCCGGTGGTACAGGTGCAGGGCCGGGGTACGACGGCTGCGACACCGTGCAGGCGCATATGACCAACTCACGCCTGACGGACCCGGAAATTCTCGAATGGCGTTATCCGGTGCGGGTGATTGAACATTCGATTCGTCGCGGCAGTGGTGGCGCGGGCAAATGGCATGGCGGCAATGGAGCAACCCGCCGAATTTGTTTTCTCGAGCCCATGACCGCCGCCATTCTTGCGGGTCACCGTCGCGTGCCGAACTTCGGTATGAACGGGGGCGAGGTTGGCGGCTTGGGTAAGACCTGGGTCGAGCGCGCAGACGGCAGCCGCACTGAATTGTCCTACGCGGATGAAACACAAATGAACGCGGGTGATGTGTTCGTGCTCGAAACGCCGGGCGGTGGCGGTTACGGAAGTTCACTTCCACAAGAAATCAGTTAGTTAAGAAATATTTCTCGAAACCACACAATTCAGTTTGTGGCGCACAGAATTGCCTATAAAATGAGCGCCCGTTGTTTGAGCAACACGCGGAATTTAAAGTCAGGGTCCGGTTGTGCAAATTGGCAATATCAAACTCGTCAACAATCTGTTCGTTGCGCCAATGGCGGGTGTGACGGATAGGCCATTTCGCCAGCTCTGCAAGCGCCTGGGTGCCGGCATGGCGGTAAGCGAGATGGTGGCCTCTGATAGCCGCTTGTGGGCCACAGAGAAATCAGTACGCCGCGGCGACCATGCCGGAGAGGTGAACCCTATCGTGGTGCAGATTGCCGGTGCCGCCCCTCTGATGATGGCCGATGCGGCGCGCTACAACGTCGACAAGGGCGCGCACATCATTGATATAAATATGGGCTGCCCGGCCAAGAAAGTCTGCCGGGTCGATGCAGGTTCTGCGCTGATGAAGGACGAAAGCCTGGTCGCACGGATCCTGGAAGCCGTGGTAAATGCTGTCCAGGTTCCTGTCACGCTGAAGATTCGCACCGGATGGGATAGAGAACATAAAAATGCGCTTACCATCGCACGGCTTGCCGAACAGTGCGGCATCGCGGCGCTGGCGGTACACGGCAGAACCCGCAGCGACCTTTACTACGGCGCTGCCGAATACGACACCATTCGCGCCGTCAAGCAGAGCGTAAATATTCCGGTAACGGCGAACGGCGACATCGATTCGCCGGAGCAGGCCAAATTTGTATTTGGCTATACTGGATGCGATGCCATCATGATCGGTCGGGCTGCGCAAGGAAGGCCGTGGATATTTCGCGAGATCGCCCATTACCTTGAAACCGGCAAAAAACTTGCCGCTCCATCGTACGCCGAAATTCATTCGGTTGCCGCCACGCATTTGCGGGAGTTACATGGTTTCTACGGTGATATTAAAGGGGTACGAATCGCCAGAAAACACATCGCCTGGTATATCGCGGGCCTGCCCGGTGGCGTGACGTTTCGACAACACATGAATATGATTGAAGACGCACAGATGCAGGCTGCTGCATTGGATCATTTTTTTGCACAATTGATCGATGGGGATGTGGCTACCTGCAAAAAAGTAGCTTAGGGAGTGGGTCGCAATAAAACGACAACAATAAAAATCAGGACAAGAAAAATGAATGTGCAACGAGACAGCGAACTTTCCGCATGTGTGCGGAAAATGATGCAGCAGTATTTCCACGACCTCGATGGTGAACACGCGACAGATATTTACGATATGGTCGTGGCCAACGTCGAGAAGCCGCTACTCGAAGTGGTGTTACACCATGCCGAGGGCAACCAGACCCGCGCCGCCGAACTGCTCGGGTTGAATCGCAATACACTGCGCAAAAAACTCACGCAGCACGGAATTGAATGAGGCAGTGACGGGTGCGAGTAACGGTGTACGAAACGTCGTCACCGCCAAGCGCCGCCACCCGTAATGCATTACCTGTACCAATAACTAAAAAATGACAAATAACCGCATTCCCATTGAGCGTGCGCTCATCAGCGTTTCCGATAAGACCGGCGTGGTCGAGTTTGCACAGTTCCTGGCTAACCGCCACGTCAAGATTCTTTCCACCGGCGGCACCGCCAAGCTGCTGACCGAGAATGGCATCAAGGTCGTCGAAGTGGGCGACTACACTGGCTTCCCCGAGATGATGGACGGTCGCGTCAAGACCCTGCACCCGCGGGTGCATGGCGGCATCCTCGCCAGACGCGATCTCGCGCATCACATTGATGCAATGAAACAACATGATATTCCCGCTATCGATATGGTGGTGGTGAACTTGTATCCCTTTGCAGCGACCATCGCCCAATCCGGTGTCACGCTGGAAGACGCCATCGAAAATGTCGATATCGGCGGTCCGGCCATGGTGCGCGCGTCGGCCAAGAACTATCCGTTTGTCGCCATCGTCACTGAGACCGGGGACTACCAACGCCTGATGGAGGAAATGAGCGCGCACAATGGTGCCATCAGCCACACCACACGTTTTGACCTTGCCAAAAAGGCGTTTGCACACACCGCCGAATACGACGGTATGATCAGCACCTATCTTTCCTCGCTGGATGAAGACAACAATCGGCGCGTCTTTCCGGATAAGTTGCACCTCACGTTCACCAAGGCGCAGGATATGCGCTACGGCGAAAATCCGCACCAGAACGCCGCGTTTTATCTGGAAAAGCATCCCGCCACCGGCACCCTTGCGCACTACACGCAATTGCAAGGTAAAGAGCTTTCCTACAACAACATTGCTGATGCCGATGCAGCGTGGCAATGCTGTCGCGCCTTTGATGTGCCTGCCTGTGTGATCGTCAAGCACGCCAATCCCTGTGGCGTGGCCATCGCGCAGGGCACCCTGATGGCGTATCAGCGTGCCCATGAGACTGATCCAACTTCGGCCTTTGGTGGCATCATTGCCTTCAACCGGGAAGTAGACGCTGAGACAGCGAACGCCGTCTCGAAACAGTTTGTCGAAGTCGTGCTCGCGCCAGCCTTTAGCGCTGGGGCGCGCAAAATATTTACAGCAAAGCAAAATGTTCGCCTGCTCGAATTGCCGCTTGCTCCCGCCGTCCAGGATGTCGACATGAAACGCGTCGGCGGTGGCCTGCTGGTGCAGAGTTCGGACGATTTTGATGTCGCGCAATTGAAAGTCGTTACCAGGCGCAAGCCCACCGATGAAGAATTGAACGACCTCATTTTCGCTTTTCGCGTGGCTAAATTCGTGAAGTCCAACGCCATCGTGTTCTGCCGCTACGGCATGACGCTGGGTGTGGGTGCCGGCCAAATGAGTCGTATTGATTCGACCAAAATTGCCGCGATCAAGGCGCACAATGCCGGACTTTCACTGAAAGGTTCGGTTGCCGCGAGTGATGCGTTCTTTCCCTTCCGCGACGGGCTCGACGTCATTGCCGATGCAGGGGCAACTGCCGTCATTCAGCCCGGTGGGTCGATGCGGGACGAAGAGGTAATCGCGGCGGCCAATGAAAAAAATATCGCGATGGTGGTGACAGGTATGCGGCATTTCCGTCACTAAATGCCTCATCTCGCTACTGCGCTTGACGTGGCGTTGTTGCTCGGGGGCTCACAATCCTCATGTATAACCCATACATTCCGGTTGTTGGCTCCCTCGCGCCTAGCCACGTCGGCGCTCGCTACGCGATTTGAGGCATTTAGACCACGAGTGACACTTGAGATGACCCACGCGTCGATGAAAGCGTTGAGGATGTTGTCGAGTTCGCGAAACAAATTGAAGTGCCCAGCAAGCTGGATGAAATTGAGATCATCAGGGTCTAAGGCATGAAACTCCTTGTCATCGGCTCCGGCGGTCGGGAGCATGCCCTTGCGTGGCGGCTTGTACAAAACCCCAAGGTGCAGTGTGTTTATGTAGCGCCAGGCAATGCTGGCACTGCGCGCGAGGATGGGCTGGTCAATGTCAATTTCACCACCATTGACCAACTGCTGAAGTTTGCGCAAGACGAGAAAATCTATCTCACGGTAGTCGGCCCGGAAGCACCGTTGGCGGCGGGTGTGGTCGATACATTTCAGGCGGCCGGCTTGAAAATCTTCGGCCCCACCCAGCGCGCGGCACAGCTCGAATCGTCGAAGGATTTTGCCAAGCAGTTCATGGTGCGCCACAAAATTCCAACCTCGAATTTCGCCACCTTCACGAATGCCACTGCGGCGCGTACTTACGTGATGCGTGAGGGCGCACCGATTGTCATCAAGGCCGATGGCCTTGCAGCAGGTAAGGGCGTGGTGGTGGCGACGACGCTGGAGGAGGCACTGGCGGCCATCGACACGATGTTCGCAGACAGCGGCGGCGACGCGAATCACAGAGTCGTCATCGAACAATTCATGCATGGCGAGGAAGCCAGCTTCATCTGCTTGTGCGACGGCGTACACGCACTGCCGTTCGCCTCATCGCAGGATCACAAGCGTATTTTCGATGGCGACCTTGGTCCCAACACCGGCGGTATGGGTGCGTACTCACCGGCACCGGTCGTGACACCCGAAGTGCACGCACGAACCATGCGCGACATTATCATGCCAACTTTGCGTGGCATGGCGGCGGAGGGTGCGCCGTTTAGCGGATTCTTATATGCAGGATTGATGATCGACCTACATGGCAATCCACGCGTGGTCGAATTCAATGCGCGCATGGGCGACCCGGAAACGCAGCCGATCATGATGCGACTGAAAAGCGATTTCCTGACGCTGATCGAACACGCCATTGCGGGCACCGTTGACAAGGGTGAAGCCGAGTGGGATCACCGCGCCGCACTCGGGGTGGTGATGGCGGCGGGGGGATATCCGGATGCGCCGGTCAAGGGGGATGAAGTTTCCGGACTGCCGGCAAATACTGCGGACGCACACGTATTTCATGCCGGCACCATTGAACAGAACAATAAAGTAATAACCAATGGTGGCCGCGTTCTTTGTATTACCGCATTGGGGGATACTGTGAGGAGAGCGCAGCAACGCGCGTATCAAATGCTGGAACCGATTCGATTTCATGGGATGCAGTTTCGGCGTGACATCGGCCATCGAGCGGTTGATCGTGGTCAGACTGTAGGCCATGGATGAGGGTTGGCAGGCCTTTCAGGCCTAAAAGCTGCCAGAAGCCGCACCAGTGCTGGAGTTTGTGTTAAAAATAACTTCATATGAATATTGCTGACGTCAAAATCTACCTTCTCGATCTTCAATCGCGCATCGTCGCCAAGCTTGAATTGCTCGACGGCAAGCCATTCGGTACCGACACATGGACCCGCAATGAAGGCGGCGGCGGCATCTCGCGCATTCTCGAAGGCGGCAAACTGTTCGAGCGTGCCGGCGTGTTGTTCTCGCATGTGATCGGCACCAAGCTGCC